>NZ_JAGGQS010000088.1:0-11669 GCF_018613175.1 Bacillus sp. ISL-47
CAACATTTGACGTTGAGCCTTTATTTTTTGGTGTTGATTTCCGCATCCATTCTGCAGAAGCCCTAAATAAACAGTAAGCACAACAAAGCCTTAATCTAAGAAAGACTATTCCATTCGGAATAAAGTCCTGTTCCGTTACAGCCAGGGCAATCAAATTGGTTTGCGTGATAAGCGAACTCATTGCCTGGATATAGAGAAAAGCCTCTGCCATAACAGTCCGGGCACTTATTTTCTTCTTTCATGCGGTTGACATGATTTTGATATCTCATCTCACGCCATTCATTAAAGGCATTCAATAATCCCATCTTTTTCACCTCAGCCATTTTTTCCTTATTTTGAATAAAATGGGCAGATTTTATACATTTCGTTACAATATGTATATGAAAAAGAGGGGACAAGTGTGAAAAAGTGCTCATCCATTTTGTTTTGAATGGTGTTTAGATAAAGAAACGCTTGGATGGTCTCCAAGCGATTTAAATTACTGCAGTTCTTTATATACGGTGAAAATTTCTTTTATTGCATCATTATATTTTATTTCTATATTTGTTTAATCAAAGAACCATTTATCATTGGATTCTACGTAAAAAGTGATTCCATCCCGTTCTTGCTTTTCGCAGCAAATGGTGGGGTCTTCCAATGAGAATGCGAGACTATAGCCTTTGTTTTTTTCACCAAAACCAGCATATTGCGGGTAAAGCCGGATAGAAAATGGTTTTGCTGACTGAAATTCATTTTCAAACCATTTAAATGCTTTGTCATCGATTGAGATCATAACAGGTGCACCATCCTTTCTTGTTTTTAGTGTAAGTGAAGGATGAGGAAGCTGTCTGTGCTTGATGTCACAAAGCAGCAAGCAAAGGCGTTATTTTTTCTGGATTTTGTCCGGCCACTTTTTGCTGAGTGCTTCTACAAAAATGCTAACATTCTTTTTCTCCTGCATGATCGGGGAAAGAACATATGAAAGAGTTCGTTTAAATTCCTGGTTTTTAATTTTGATAATGGAAAGGTTTTTTTGGTAAACATCTCTTTTAACTACACTGCCTGACAGGATGCTGATACCCATTCCATTAATAAGTGTTTCTTTAATCCCCTGGTTGCTGCTGATAGTAAGAAGGGATTTTACTTTTAATCCGTTTGAACGGATAAAATGGTTAAAGTATTCGCGTGTGCCAGAGCCAGTTTCCCTCATAATCCATGCCTCGTTTTGAAGATCTGTAATGGCTGCTTCCTTTTTATGGACCAAAGGATGCTCATTTGAAGAAACAATGAATAATTCATCTTGCATAAAAGGGATAACTGCAAGCTCCTTTTCATTCGTCTGTCCTTCAATTAACCCAATATCAACGTAATGGGACCGGGTTGACTGGATTATTTCCTCCGTATTTCCAATTGTTACTTGGAGTTCAAGCTCAGGGTAGTTTTTCTGTAAATCAAGCAGCAAAGGAGGCAAAATATATTCTCCTATTGTAAAACTGGCTCCAATTTTCAGTTCGCCTTTAATGGTGTTTTGCTGCTCTAAAATATCCTGCCGCGTCTGCTCATAAATGGTAATCATCTGCTTGGCCCGGTCATATAATATTTCACCGCTTGGGGTAATTTTAAGAAATTTAGGTGAACGGTGGAACAGCTTGGTCTGGAACTCTTTCTCAAGGTTTTTAATATGCAGGCTGACGCTCGGCTGTGACATAAGAAGAAGCTCAGCCGTTTTGGTAAAGTTTTTTACTTCCGCCAGGGTTACGAAGGTTTTTAAGGCATCATAATACAAAAAATCACCGCTTTGTCATTAGTTTTATTAATAAGTGTGATAATTAATATTTATTTTACTAATGTTAAATCATTCGGTAAAGTAATAGATATATATTTTTTAAGTTTAAAGCCGACTTTTTTGATAGGAAAAGAGGAATTTTAAAGAAAAACAATAAAAATCAGCCATATTAGCTGGTTTGTGAGGTGGATTACATTGCAACTTCAGGTAATAAACAGTCCGTTTAATCAGGAGCAGACAGAGCTCCTTAATCGCTTGCTGCCGACTTTGACAGAAACTCAATCTTTATGGCTGAGCGGCTATCTTGCAGCAGTACAGTCATCATCAGCACAGGCTGCACCGGCAGTAGAGGAATTGCATGCCGTGGCTTCCGGTTCGGCAATCTCCAAAGAAGTGACCATTTTATTTGGATCTCAAACAGGGAATGCGCAAAGCCTTGCAAAAAAGGCTGGTAAAACACTGGAAGGTCATGGCTTTAAAGTAACTGTATCCTCCATGAGTGATTTTAAGCCAAATAACTTAAAAAAAGTAAAGAACCTTTTGATTGTAGCTAGTACCCATGGGGAAGGAGATCCTCCAGATAATGCATTAACTTTCCATGAGTTTATCCATGGCAGACGAGCGCCGAAGCTAGAGGACTTGCGTTTCTCTGTATTGGCGCTTGGGGATAGCTCTTATGAGTTCTTTTGCCAGACAGGGAAAGATTTTGATAAGCGTCTGGAGGAGCTTGGCGGGACACGGATTGCTCCCCGCAAAGATTGTGATCTTGATTTTGATGAACCAGCTGCGGAGTGGGTGGAAGCTGTACTTGCCGAACTAAGTGAAGGGCAAAGCAGCGTAAATTCATCAGGAACTGCACCTGCTGCCCAAGCTCCGGCCGCCGAATCTGTATATTCCAGGTCTAATCCGTTCAGGGCCGAAGTGCTGGAAAGTATAAATCTTAACGGACGTGGATCCAATAAAGAAACCCGTCACCTTGAATTGTCGCTTGAAGGCTCCGGATTAACGTATCAGCCTGGGGACAGCTTAGGTGTTTTTCCGGAAAACGACCCGGAATTGGTTGATTTGCTTTTAAAAGAAATGAATTGGGATCCTGAGGAAGCGGTGAAGGTAAAGGATGAGGTTGTAACATTGAAGGAAGCGCTGCACTCTCATTTTGAGATTACAGTTCTGACAAAGCCGCTTGTGGAAAAGGCAGCAAAGCTTTCAGGCAATGAAGATTTACAGCATCTTGTTTCACAGAGTGATCAATTAAAAGCCTATCTTGATGGCAGGGATTTATTGGACCTAATACGTGATTTTAAACCGTGGAATGGATCGGCGCAGGATTTTGTCTCTATTTTACGAAGAATGCCTGCACGCCTTTATTCCATTTCAAGCAGCCTTGAGGCAAACCCGGAAGAAGTGCATTTGACAATTGGGGCAGTACGTTATGACGCTCATGGACGCGAAAGAAAAGGTGTCTGCTCGATTTTATGTGCCGAGCGACTGCAGCCAGGGGATTCTTTGCCTGTATTTATTCAGCACAATGAGAATTTTAAACTGCCGGAAAATCCTGAGACCCCAATTATCATGGTTGGACCTGGCACTGGAGTTGCACCGTTCCGCTCGTTTATGCAGGAGCGTGAAGAAACAGGTGCAGAAGGAAAATCATGGATGTTCTTTGGTGATCAGCATTACGTAACAGATTTCCTTTATCAGACAGAATGGCAAAAGTGGCTTAAGGATGGGGTACTGACGAAGATGGATGTTGCTTTTTCCCGCGATGGCGAAGAAAAAGTTTATGTGCAGCACCGTATGCAGGAGAACAGCAAGGAATTATTCCAATGGCTGGAAGAAGGGGCAGCTGTCTATATCTGCGGAGATGAGAAGCACATGGCGCATGATGTCCATAGTACTCTCATTGACATTATTGCAAAAGAAGGAAATATGAACCGTGATCAGGCTGCAGCTTATCTTGCTGAATTGCAGCAGAATAAACGCTATCAGCGCGACGTATATTGATTTGGAATGAAAGGAGTTTTTCAGCATGGTGAACCCTAAATTAAAAGCACCGGATGGCCCTCCGAGTGACGTTGAGGGCATTAAGGATCGAAGCAATTATTTGCGCGGAACATTGGCAGAAGTGATGCAGGACCGGATTAGTGCCGGAATTCCGGACGACGATAACCGCTTAATGAAGCACCACGGCAGTTACCTGCAGGATGACCGTGATTTAAGAAATGAACGTCAAAAGCAAAAGCTGGAACCGGCATACCAGTTCATGCTGCGTCTGCGTTTGCCAGGAGGAGTAGCAACACCGGACCAATGGCTTGTGGTGGATGAATTGGCTGATAAATATGGAAATGGAACTTTAAAGCTGACAACGCGCCAAACCTTCCAAATGCATGGAATATTAAAATGGAATATGAAAAAGACCATTCAGGAAATCCATGCTACAATGCTGGATACTATTGCTGCGTGCGGGGATGTCAACCGAAACGTTATGTGTATCTCAAATCCTGATATTTCGGAAATACATTCGGAAGTCTATGAATTAGCGAAAATGCTAAGTGATGATTTGCTGCCTCGTACGAGGGCCTATCATGAAATCTGGCTGGACGAAGAAAAAGTTGCCGGTTCGCCTGAGGTGGAAGAAGTTGAGCCGATGTACGGCGCGCTCTATTTGCCTCGTAAGTTCAAGATCGGAATTGCGGTGCCTCCTTCCAATGATATTGATGTATTTTCACAGGATCTTGGATTCATTTCTATCGTGGAAAATGGCAGGTTAGCAGGTTTTAACGTTGCGATCGGAGGCGGCATGGGCTTCTCTCATGGCGATAAAGAAACCTATCCGCAGCTTTCCAAAGTTATCGGTTTTGTTACACCGGATAAGATTTATGATGTCGCGGAAAAGGTTATTACCATTCAGCGGGATTATGGAAACCGCTCTGTCCGGAAAAATGCTCGCTTTAAGTATACGGTGGATCGACTAGGTTTAGAGACAGTTAAAGAAGAGTTAGAGAATCGCTTGGGATGGAGCTTGGATGAAGCGCGTCCGTTTCAGTTTGATTCCAATGGAGACCGCTATGGCTGGGTGAAAGGTGTCCGCGGAAAATGGCATTTTACCATGTTCATAGAAGGCGGCCGGGTTGCCGACTTTGATGGATATAGGCTCAAAACGGCTTTACGGGAAATAGCAAAGGTTCATAAAGGTGACTTCCGATTAACTGCGAATCAGAATTTGATCATCGGTAATGTTGCTACAGGAGATAAGAAGAAAATTGAAGCGCTCATTGAACAGTATGGCCTGACAGACGGCAGCCAGTATAGTGCGCTGCGCCGCGGATCGATGGCATGTGTGGCATTGCCGACTTGCGGACTGGCAATGGCTGAAGCGGAACGTTATCTTCCAGTTTTGATTGATAAAATTGAAGAAATCGTAGGCGAAGCAGGCTTGCGAAATGAAGAAATCACCATACGGATGACCGGCTGCCCGAACGGCTGTGCCCGCCACGCACTGGGCGAAATCGGCTTCATCGGAAAAGCAGTTGGAAAGTACAATATGTATCTGGGTGCAGCCTTTGACGGCAGCCGATTGAGCAAAATGTACCGGGAAAACATAGGGGAAGAAGATATATTGAACGAGCTGCGCGTTATCCTGCCGCGCTATGCTCGAGAACGCCAGGACGGCGAGCATTTCGGCGACTTCGTGGTTCGTGCTGGGATTATTGAAGCGACAACTGATGGCACTAACTTTCATAATTGAGATTGAGAGAAGACGGGGATCGCGGGGTCCCTGTCTTTTTTTATTCAAATTCTGCCGGTGTATTACTGTTTATATGGTCAATTTATTTATGTGCAGAGAAAAAATTTTATACGCAGAGAAATGTTAGCTATACGCAGACAAAATTTTTTATACGCAGAGAAATTATTTTATATGCAGACAAATGATTCTTTCTCATAAAATTCAATTAATATTTAGTAAAATGAATGCTTTTATTAGAGGAATCCAGATAAAAATGTCGAATTCACTCAAAAAATACATATTGGAGTGGTGTTATGATTATTAAAGAGCGTAAAATTCCCCTTTTTGTGTTAAAGTTGGAAGCACTTCTTCGTAGATTGCCCCCTGGTCATTCTAAAATCCCGCTAATTAAGGAAGAACTCAGTAAAAGGAATGCAGGTTTTAAAGGTGAGTCCTCTATCGACTTTCCTTTGGATTTTATAGGTGGTAAGAATTATTATATTTTTCATGATATTCGCTTACCCGTTCAATCAAGATTTTTTCAAATAGATACACTTGTGCTAAATACCAAGTTTGCATTAATTTTGGAAGTGAAGAATATTTCTGGAGTTCTTCAGTTCGATACTGTATACAATCAGCTCATACGAATTAAAAGCGGTGAGGAGCAAGTATTTCCCTGTCCGTTAATACAAGTCAAAAGGCAGGCAAATCAGTTGAAAAACTGGTTATCTGAAAACAAACTTCCTTTTGATTTCCCTGTCTTCTCCCTTGTTGTAATTAGTAACCCTCGTACTGGCATTAAGGTTATTCCACCTCATATTAACCTCAGCCAAAAAGTCGTTCACCGTGACACCCTTCCAGTTAAAATAAATCAATTTGAAAAAGATACAACAAATGAAATTCCTGATAAACTCCTCAAAAAAATAATCCGTTTAGTTTTGAAACAAAACATTGAAGGAGATTTATCCATTTTGACAAGGTTTCATATACATGAATCCGAATTGCTGAAGGGTGTGTTATGTCCAAAATGCGGCCACTTGCCTATAACCAAAGTAAAGCGCACCTGGCAATGTGCTTCATGTAATAACAAAAATAAGAATGCACACATAGCAGCTTTAACAGATTATAGACTTTTTATGGGCCCTACTATAACAAATCAGCAACTGAGGGAATTTCTAAATATCGAATCATCACTTTCAGCCACCAGATTACTAAAATCACTAAACCTCCCCCACACCGGAGCAAATAAAAATAGGACCTATACTCTAGTTTTTCCAAATGAAAATACCTCCCAAAAAGGGAGGCACTAAGATTAGTAGCTATAATGCTGTTCCGGAAGGTTGTCATAGACAGCAGGGTCAGCGTTTGAATAGATACGTCCGCAATTGCATTGGCGGTGACATCCATTGCGTTGAAGGCCTGCTTAATCAGGTAGCCGTTCGATTTTTGGCCAAGTACGATGGTTCATAGGAGTGGTCAGCCATTCCGCGCATTTCGAATAGCATGACAGCAATGTCGTATTGGAGTGCCATGGCATTGGAAGCTACTGCAGGGTTTGTTGTCGGTTCATCAAATTTTAGAATAAATGACCAGCCTGCGGCGTGAACGTCCTCATAGAGTAAGGCTGCGAGTTTCTTAGAATTAAGAAAAACTTCTGGATCCACATTCGGGCTTTGAGGAGTAAGAATGGCTCCCGAGGTTAACTTCCCGTAGTAGTCTTCCTGCGTGCCCTGGTGATGGAGGTCAATCATATAATCAATATTGTATTTTTATATAGATAAAATAGCAGTTAATAATCCGAGAACCTCAAAAGTAAAAGAGGTTTTTCAATAAAAATGTCGAAACATTTAGATAGTTATAAAGCTACTATCAGAAAAGGGGGATGAATCATGCGGAATGAAGAGATGCTGCTTATTCCTGGGCCGACACCGGTTGTGGATTCGATTTATGATGCGATGGCACAGGAAACAAGGGGACATACCGATCCGAGGTTTGCGGCTATTTATAAAAGTGCGATTGAGAAGACAAGAGAGATGCTGAAGACGGATGGCGAGGTTTTTGTGATTTCTGGGTCCGGGACGATTGCAATGGAGATGGCTCTTGTCAATACGGTTGCAGCAGGGGAAAAGCTTTTAATCATCAGCCAGGGATTTTTCGGAGATCGCTTTATTAATCTAGCAAAAGCATTCGGAATTGAGGCAGACGTGATTCAATCCCAATGGGGCAAGCAGGTGGACCCTGTATTAGTGGAGGAGAAGCTTGCAAGTCAATCTTACAAAGCAGTGACAATCACTCATGCGGATACGTCGACTGGTGTCGCGGCTGATTTGGATGTGCTTGTTCCTATCATTAAGAAGCATGGCGCCCTTGTTATTTTGGATGGAGTCTGTGCGACTGCCGCGATGGAAGAGGATATGAGCAAGACTTATGGAGACGGAAAAATCGATGTCGTATTAACAGGTTCACAGAAAGCGATCGGTGTTCCGCCAGGTTTAGCCATCGTTGCATTTAATCTAACTGCACTGGCTGCACGGGAACAAATCGAAAGAGTTCCGGCCTATTATTGTGATATTTACAACTGGATTCCGATTATGCATGACCCACAGAAATATTTTGCTACTCCGCCTGTCAACCTTATTTATGGTTATGATGAAGGAATGAGATTGGTTTTGGAGGAAGGAATGGTGAATCGCTACAAGCGGCATGATGCATACGGAAAAGCGGTTCGTGCAGCGCTTGCCGTGTATGGTATGAAGGCGATTGCTGATGAAAATGCAGCAGCAGCCACTCTTAGCTGCATTCTTTATCCTGAAGGAATGAACGATGCAGAATTCCGGGCGGCCTTGGCTAAAAAAGGTGTGATCGTTGCCGGAGCACTGGCGCATCTAGCAGGAAAAGCATTCCGCATCGGCCATATGGGGAACACAACGGAAGAAATGCTTGAAAAAGCAATTGTGCGGATCGGTGAAACGGTATCAGAACTTGGGTATGATGCTGACATTGAAAAAGCAGTACAGCAGTTTCGAGAACTTGCGCTGCCGGTCGCTTAAATAGGAGGCATAAATGTCTGAACACACTTTGGTCCATGCGGAAATTAAAGAGCTGGGAGAAATGAAACTGATAGGACTTCGGGTGCTTTGCCCGGGGGATCATTATATAAAGGAAATTCCAAAAGCTATCACATTATTAAATGAACGAAGCGGTGAGATTAAGCACGTATTGAATCCTCACCAGCTAGTAGGTGCCTTTTTTGTGGAGGAAAGGTCACAGGTTGAAGACGGCTATTGGATTTGTGTTGAGGTGAAGGAGATAGAAGAAGTCCCATCCGGGATGACCTCACTGGAAATCCCTTCGCAAAAATATGCAGTTATAAGGCATAACGGATCAAACCATGAAATTGGGAATTCTTACAGCAAATTGCACGGATGGATAGAAGAAAAAGGATACTGCAGGCTTAAAGGCACATGGCATTTAGAGATTCATCATAAATGGAATAATCTTAATGATCTTGACATAGAGCTCCTGGACACAATTAAATAAAATAATTCTAGGCTGCTGCAGGCAGTCTAATACAACAAAAAGCTGCTTTCATTTACAAAGCAGCTTTTTCAAGTCACTTAAATTATACCATTATTATACAATTAATATCAGTCTTTTTCTATTTTTCTATATTGGTAACCTTATAGGGAAGGATAGGAGGCGGAATTATGATTGATTATCGAATAAGATCTACTGAAGGTTTTGATGAAAAAATGGGGGAACTTGTATCAATGCTGGAACATGCGAGGGCAGTGACCTTACAGGATATTGCATGCTTGACTAAGTCTGAACTGGATTATCTTCCTGAAGAAACCAGCAACTCGATAGGTTCACTATTAATGCATATGGCTTTCATTGAATACGTCCATCAAGTCATCACGTTTGAAAATAGAGATCTGAACGAGGCGGAGCTCCTGAGGTGGGATGCAGCTATGGAACTTGGTGAGAAAGCAAGAGCAAGGATTAAGAATGAACCTCTTGGATACTACATAAATGAACTGGCCAGCATCAGAAAGAAAACTTTAATACTGCTTAAAACAAAGCAAGACAGCTGGCTATTTGAAGAAGGAAAATGGCCAAATGGAGTTCCTTTCAACAACTATTGGTTTTGGTATCACGTTATGGAGGATGGGATCAGCCACCGCGGGCAAATCAGGGTGATTAAACGGCAGCTGGCTTAGGAAAAAGGGTGAGCAGTACAGTTAAGGGGGCCCTCTAATGAATATTCAATTAAAACCTGTCACAAGAGACAACTGGGAAGAAGCAATTAATTTAAAGGTGAAGGAATCGCAGCGTCATTTCGTTCCTTCGGCAGCGGTATCGCTGGCAAAAGTGTATATCAAACCAGATGGGGACAAAGTCGAGTATATTCCATTTTCTATCTATGATCATGATCGAATGGTTGGTTTTATTATGCACGCTTACGAAGCGGGTACAGTTAATATGTATTGGATAAACGGATTCTTTATAGATGAAAAATTCCAGCTGAACGGTTATGGCCGGGCAGCGTTAACCGAAATGATCACCTGGATAATAAATCAATTTCCAATATGCGAGGAAATCCGGTTAACGGTCCATAAAGATAATCATCATGCACGAGATCTTTATAAAAGCTTTGGTTTTCTCCCAACTGGAGAGGTTTGGGGAGAAGAAGAAGTGTTACATTTTACGGTAAAAGGGGTTATTAGATGAATACTGAATCACTTAGGGTGAACAAACGAAGCTGGGAGGAGGCTGCGGAACGGTTTTATGGGCGTAATCCTTTGCCGGAATACGGCCCGCTTGCGCCAACTGAAAATGAGCTGAAATTGTTTGGTGATGTTCGTCAGTTAAAAATGTTGGAGATAGGCTGTGGAAGCGGGCATTCCCTGAAATATTTGGATCAGCGAGGTGCCGGGGAACTTTGGGGACTGGATTTGTCTACAACCCAAATTTCAGCCGCCAAGGCACTCTTGGAAAACACGGCTTCACCTGTAAAGTTATTTGAATCGCCTATGGAAAAAAACCCCGGAATACCTGCCGATTATTTCGATATTATTTTTTCCATATATGCCATAGGGTGGACGACTGATCTGGATAAGACGATAAAAAATATCCATCAGTATCTGAAAAAAGGGGGGGTGTTTATTTTCAGCTGGGAGCACCCCATGTATAACCGGGTTAATGCTAAAGATGGTGTGCTGCTGATGGATAAATCCTATCATGATGAAGGGTCCTACCTGCATGAAGCTTGGAGCCAGCCTGCCATCATGCAGCAATATAAACTAAGTACATATATCAATTTATTGATCGAAAACGGTTTTAAAATTGAAAAGGTAGTGGAGGATATCCGACTGTCAGAGAAGGATTTACGAATGCATGAGAACAGATGGTACTCATATGAAAAAGCAAAGGCTCTGCCAGCAGCTTTTATAATAAAAAGCCGAAGGTCATAGATTTATCTATCTTATCTAGATGTTGATCTTATCACATCGTTTCAGGTTACTATATTTATTTTAAAAGGTGGATGAACGGTAGTGGCATATCCTATTAGAGTTAGAGCTGGTGCGGTAATTATAAAAAATAATAGAATTCTCTTAATCGAATTTGATGATGAAAAAGGTGTTCATTATAATTTGCCGGCTGGAGGGGTAGAACCAAATGAATCCTTACTTGATGCTGTAAAAAGAGAAGCGAAGGAAGAGGCATCTATTGATGTGGAAGTTGGCCCGTTAGCGTTTGTGTATGAGTATGCTCCTCACTTAAATGACAATAAATATGGCGAGATCCATTCACTGGGGCTTATGTTTGAATGTAAGCTAAGAGAAGGCTCAATTCCTATGATGCCTGCCAACCCGGATGTAAATCAAACGGATGTAAAATGGGTACCGTTATCCGATCTGAAAAATATTGTCCTATATCCAAATATAAAAGAACACATTATCCGCTATGCAGAAAATAAAAGAAACCTAGAGTTAATAGAGGAGCATTTATTAGAAGAGTACTAAAGATAATGGAGTTCAAAGAAGAAATTTATTACTTCACACTCCGATCAACCAACCAAAAAATATTTAAAAAGCAGGAAAGTTAACCAAAACAGCCTTTTTGAAAAACACCCTCTATCCCAGAGGGTGTCCATCATGTGCGCCCGGCATGGGT
>NZ_JAGGQS010000008.1:0-163643 GCF_018613175.1 Bacillus sp. ISL-47
CAAAGATCAATCCGTCGCTCAAGGCGACTTTATTAATATATCATTTCTGATAATCAATGTCAACAAGTTTTTATAAAAAGCTTATTGATGAAGTTGTTCATCTCTTGCTGACTTGAATTAGTATATCAGCCAGACATTCTATTTGCAAGTGTTTTTTAAAAGAAAGTGATTTAATCAGTAACCAAAGATGAAATAAGCTCTTAATAAATAGGCTCTGTTAAAGCTTATTGATGTTTTTAAGCATCCTGTTTATTGGAGCGGAAGGCACAAGACCCTCGGAAATGCTATCGCATTTCCTTCGTGCGGTGTTTATTCAAGGAAGCTTATTCAAGAGGGAGTGCCAATCAAAGGGAGACCCTGCAGGAGTGTCGGACCGCCCGCTGTTCGCTGAGTGCCTCGTGATGAAACCAACAGGCAAATTTAACAGAGTCAATAAAAAAGATCTAATAAAAAATAGACCGCAAATAAATGGTCTATTTCAATACTTCGTCTATAAATAGCTGGCGGTTTTTTTCTAAATGAATAATCTCCCCAGTATCTTCTATTTTAACTAATGGCCTTGTCGGTGATTTTTCTTCTATAAAGAGGATTTCAGCATTCTGTCCATCTGAAAGCTTAACCCGGCTGCCAATAGAAAATGTCATTATGCCGGATCCCAAAG
Source organism: Bacillus sp. ISL-47 (assembly GCF_018613175.1). Taxonomy (NCBI): domain Bacteria; kingdom Bacillati; phylum Bacillota; class Bacilli; order Caryophanales; family Bacillaceae; genus Bacillus; species Bacillus sp. ISL-47. The sequence goes on from NZ_JAGGQS010000008.1 coordinate 662, forward strand.
CCTGAATGGATTGGATATCATATTTTCCAAAGCTATCCTGAAGAAGCATCTCAAGCACTTTGAAAGGGGATTGCTTTCGCCGGTAGAGCCTCTGAGAGGTCATAGCATGGAAGGCATCTGCTACGGCAATTATTTTTCCAGTTTGATTGATTTTACTGCCTTCTTCACCAAAAGGATAACCGCTGCCATCTAGCCGTTCATGATGCTGAAACATGCCAATCTTCGTACTCTCCCTTAAGAGAGAAATATTTTGGACCATTTTAAAACTATGGGTGGAATGCCTTTTTATATCCTCAAATTCTTCAGAGCTTAGCGAAGTATTCTTTTGCAGGATAACAGGATTTATTTTTGCCATGCCTGCATCAGCAAGACAGCCCCCAAGTGCCAATTGCACAACTTCCCCTTTGTTAAAATTTAATTTCTTTCCTATAAATGCACTTATGATTCCGACTGCCACTGAATGCTGATGCAAATAGCCTTCATTAGTGGAAAGATGATGCAAGGAGAAAATTGCAGAAGGGTTACTCTCCATTTTGTCAATGAGGGGAATCATTATATTTCTAATTTTTGCGATATCTATTGGCATTCCTGACTGCCAGGCGAGAAATTCTTTTTTATAATTTTGAACTCCTATTAAAAAAGTATCTAAAAAGCTTGAATCATTTACTTTTGTTTCTTGGGTTTTCTGGACATCTTCAATTACTTCAGCAGGAATGAAGGGCATCCCATTCACTAATGTTTTTTCAACTACAGCCTCTTCAATTAAAAATATCTTCAAAATATGAAGCAATTCTTTTGTCAGAACGGTCTTTTGGCTAATGATCGGACGATTGGTCATACTAAAAACATCTTCTGATAAGATACAGCCCTCTTGCAATTCCTGGATATACACACGCACCGTTTCCACACCCCAAATGTAATGAGTCTTTTATACTATTTTACATTATTTGGACAAAAAAAAGGAACACAAATAATGTGTTCCTAAAAAAATTACTCCTCGTCATTCCCATTAACTTCTTCTTCAGAAAGGGTCTCAGCATTTTCAAGAGGCTTTGTTAGTTCTTCGTCATCTTTTTCTTCCTCTTTTTCAACCTTTGCAACCGTTGATACTGCTTCATCAGCGTCTTCATTTATGCGAATTAATCTTACACCCTGCGTGTTTCTGCCCATTGTCGAAATATCACTGACAGCCATGCGGATTAATACGCCGCCTGTTGTGATAAGCATAACGTCTTCTTCCCCTGTGACAGCTTTCATGGAAACAAGGCTTCCGTTCTTATCGGTAATGTTGCAAGTTTTGATGCCTTTACCGCCTCTTCCCTGGACGCGGTATTCTTCCGCAGGAGTACGTTTTCCGTATCCATTTTTCGTTACAATCAGGATTTGAGTGTCGTCTTCAAGCACTTCCATGCCAACTACTTCGTCATCCCTGCTTAAGCTAATTCCTTTTACTCCGGTAGCTGTTCTTCCCATAGAACGGACATCCTCTTCAGGGAATCGGATCAGCATACCATGGCTTGTGCCAATTATGATTTCCTTGCTGCCATCAGTTAAACGAACTGATATCAGTTCATCATCTTCACGCAGATTCAAGGCAATTAAGCCGTTGTTTCGTATATTTGCAAAGGATGATAACGGTGAACGCTTAGATATTCCTTTTTTTGTCGTAAAGAACAGGAACCAATCATCGGCAAATTCTTCCACCGGAATAATGGCATTTACCCATTCGTCCTTATCAACACCAAGAAGGTTAATGATTGGAATCCCTTTAGCCGTACGGCTGAATTCAGGGATTTCATATCCTTTAGCGCGATACACCTTTCCTTTATTCGTAAAGAAAAGAATTGTATCATGCGTAGAAGTCGTAATGAGATGCTCAACGAAGTCATCCTCATTCGTACCCATTCCCTGGATTCCCCGGCCGCCTCGTTTTTGTGCACGGTAGGTAGATACAGGGAGACGCTTGATATAACCTTTGTGAGTTAAAGTAAGAACAATATTTTCACGCGGAATTAAATCTTCGTCTTCGATTTGCTCGATGCCGCCAGCCACGATTTCAGTACGGCGTTTATCGTTAAAGCGCTCTTTGATTTCATTTAGTTCTTCACGGATAATTTCCAGTACTTTTTCTTCATCAGCCAAAATAGCCTTTAATTCGGCAATAAGCGCTACAAGGGCTGAATATTCGTCTTCAATCTTTTCGCGCTCTAAACCTGTCAGACGCTGTAAGCGCATATCAAGAATAGCCTGAGCCTGTTTCTCAGAAAGATTGAATTTTGTCATTAAGCCTTCGCGTGCAATATCAGTGGTCTGGGAACTGCGGATGAGACTAATAACCTCATCAAGATGGTCAAGCGCAATCCTCAATCCTTCCAGAATATGCGCACGGGCTTCAGCCTTTTTAAGTTCAAATTCAGTTCTGCGGCGAATAACTACCTTTTGGTGATCCAGATAATATTGAAGACACTGTTTTAAATTAAGTACCTTAGGCTGGCCATCTACAAGAGCAAGCAAGTTAATTCCAAAACTAGTCTGGAGGGCTGTTTGCTTATAAAGATTGTTCAGCAAAACATTGGCATTTGCATCTTTGCGAACTTCCATGACAATGCGCATTCCGTTTCGATCAGATTCATCACGCAAATCAGTAATCCCGTCAATACGCTTATCACGGACAAGTTCTGCTATTTTTTCAATCAGTTTAGCCTTATTCACCTGGTAAGGAAGTTCATTAACAATGATAACTTCTTTCCCATTTGACTTTTCCTCAATTTCGACTTTAGCTCTTAATGTAATAGAGCCACGTCCGGTTTCGTAAGCTTTGCGGATTCCGCTCCGCCCCAAAATTAATCCCGCAGTTGGAAAGTCAGGACCTGGAATAATTTCCATTAGCTCTTGAACACTCAGATCAGGCTCCTGGCTGATTGCCAGAACCCCATCAATCACTTCTCCAAGCTGGTGTGGAGGAATATTGGTAGCCATCCCTACGGCAATCCCGGATGTTCCGTTTACCAGCAGGTTCGGGAAGCGTGAAGGAAGTACAACAGGTTCTTTTTCGGCACCGTCGTAGTTATCCTGATAATCGATCGTGTCTTTATTGATATCACGCAAAAGCTCCATCGAGATCTTGGACATTCGTGCCTCTGTGTAACGCATGGCAGCTGCCGCATCTCCATCAACAGAACCAAAGTTTCCGTGACCATCAACAAGCATATAGCGATAGTTGAAGTCCTGAGCCATACGCACCATTGTGTCATAAACAGCAGAGTCACCATGTGGATGGTACTTACCGATAACTTCCCCAACGATACGGGCGGATTTTTTAAATGGTTTATCGGAATGCATTCCTAAGTCATGCATAGCATACAGTATTCTTCGGTGTACCGGCTTTAAACCATCTCTTACATCTGGAAGGGCACGGGAGACAATTACGCTCATGGCATAATCCAGGAAAGAAGAACGCATTTCCTGGCTAATATTAATTTCTTTTACTTGAGAATTAGGTGTATCGGCCATCTAAAGGAACCTCCTTTGAAGAAACTAGGGATGATCTGACATCCACTTGTTACTTATCATTTAGGTGTAGCTGAATTCACTCTGCAGAAGCAAATGATGGCTGCAGCTCCTGCACTTCTTGCTTTTATTTTAAATAAATCTGAAGGGATAAAAATATAAAACAACCAGAATAGACCTACTATGTAAAAGCAGGATAGAGAAACCCTATCCTGAAAGAAAGCGGAGGCACCGCATATGGCACCCCAACTATGAAATTCCCTGGTGCAGAAAGATCCCTTTTACAATTTGACTGTGTAAAATTGGCCTGTTGATTTCCGCTCAAGAAACTCGCTATCCGCGGGCGGTCCGACGCATTCGCGCCTACCGCTCCAATCAACATTGAGCATTAACACAGCCTGCAATTTAAATATCCAAGTTCTTTACGTATACCGCATTTTCTTCAATGAAATTACGGCGCGGCTCTACTTTATCGCCCATTAGTATTTCAAACGTCTCATCTGCTTCAATGGCATCTTCAAGGTTTACCTGGAGAAGTGTTCTCGTCTCCGGATTCATTGTCGTTTCCCACAGCTGACCAGGGTTCATTTCTCCGAGACCCTTATAGCGCTGAATTCCAGGCTTTGGCTGGCTTGGAAGTTCGCCTAGGATTCTTTCCAGTTCACGCTCATTATAAGCATATTCAATGCGTTTGCCCTGCTGTATCTTGTAAAGCGGAGGCTGGGCAATGTAAATGTAGCCCGCTTCAATAATTTGTCTCATATATCGGTAAAAGAATGTTAATAATAATGTGCGGATATGTGCCCCATCAACATCCGCATCAGTCATGATTACAATCTTATGATAACGGGCTTTTGAGATATCAAAATCTTCGCCAATGCTGGTTCCAATTGCAGTAATGATAGCACGGACTTCATTATTGGATAATATTCTATCCAAACGAGCTTTTTCTACGTTCAGAATTTTACCTCTTAGAGGAAGGATTGCCTGGAAATGACGGTCACGCCCTTGCTTGGCAGAACCTCCTGCAGAGTCACCCTCAACCACATAGATTTCGCTTATAGATGGATCCTTAGAAGAACAGTCTGCAAGTTTACCCGGAAGGCTTGAAACTTCAAGGGCACTTTTTCTTCTCGTAAGCTCTCTCGCTTTTTTGGCAGCCAGCCTTGCTCTCGCAGCCATTAGGCCCTTTTCTACAATCCTTCTTGCTACCGTTGGGTTTTCCAGCATGAATTTTTCAAGAGCTTCTGAGAAAATAGTGTCCGTTGCAGCACGTACTTCAGAGTTCCCAAGCTTGGTTTTTGTCTGACCTTCGAACTGAGGGTCCGGATGTTTAATTGATACGATTGCGGTTAATCCTTCTCGGACGTCTTCGCCCGAAAGGTTCGCATCGCTTTCTTTAAAGACACCGTTTTTTCTGGCGTAATCATTAATGACTCTTGTTAATGCCGTTTTAAAGCCTGATTCATGTGTACCGCCTTCATACGTATGAATATTATTGGCAAAAGAGTAAATATTGCTTGTGAAGCCATCGTTATACTGAATAGATACTTCAACCGTAATGCCTTCTCGTTCTCCCTCAATGTAGATAGGCTCATCATGGAGAACTTCTTTCGTTCTATTCAAATGTTCAACGTACGATTTAATCCCGCCATCGTACATATATTCATTTTTCTTATTTTCCTGACGCTTATCTTCAATCGTGATCGTTAATCCTCTATTTAAGAAAGCTAATTCACGAATGCGGTTTGCCAGCGTTTCATAATCATATTCAAGCGTTTCAGTGAAAATTTCACTGTCAGGCTTAAAGTGAATGGTTGTTCCAGTATGGTCTGCTTCTCCAATTACTTCGAGATCAGCACTTGGAACTCCCCGCTCAAATTTTTGATAATATTTTTTTCCATCACGATGGACAAACACTTCCAATTCAGTTGAGAGAGCATTTACAACAGAAGCACCAACACCATGCAAACCTCCGGAAACCTTGTATCCTCCACCGCCAAATTTTCCACCGGCATGAAGAACGGTCATAATAACCTCAACTGCCGGGCGGCCCATTTTCTCATGGATTCCAACCGGTATACCACGGCCATTATCGACTACAGTAATACTATTATCCTTTTCAATGATTACATTGATCTCTGAACAATATCCGGCCAGCGCTTCATCAATACTATTATCGACTATTTCCCAAACGAGATGGTGAAGGCCTTTGGCACTTGTTGAACCGATATACATTCCCGGACGTTTTCGAACTGCTTCCAGACCTTCCAGAACCTGTATCTGATTCTCATCATAGGATTGTTCCTGTACTGCCTTTTGCTCCATTGCCACATCGGTCACCTACACTTTCCATTGCATTCCAAATTCGCTAATCTATAAAAAAGCTTGGCTGTACTTAGAGATGCACCAAACTATAATTTTTTAAAATTCATGAACACTTAATTTATGCGATCTTTTTTTCAACGTACCTGAAGCCAGCGGGGAGAAATAAATTTTTCCTGTCGTTACCACAACAGATTTGTAAGAACCTTTTGCGAGGTTAATAACAGAATCATCCTGGCGTTCTAAACAATCTTCTGCATATTTGGAAGATATGGCGCTTTCTTTATCAATTATGGCCACAATATCTCTTGCTCGGACTAACACATCTTCACCTACATGGATGTACATGCGATCACCTCACTGAATCTTATTGATTCTTCCTGCTTCAACACTGAAGGCTGCTGCCTCTTTCAGTGTCTGGTGGTCTATTCCATCAACGCTTGTCGTTGTGACAAAGGTTTGAACCTTCCCTTGAATGGTATTCAATAAGTGGGATTGACGGTAATCATCCAGTTCTGAGAGGACATCATCAAGCAGGAGAATGGGATACTCTCCTATTTCAGAATGGATCAGTTCAATTTCAGCGAGCTTAACGGATAGAGCAGTCGTCCTTTGCTGGCCCTGGGAACCGAATGTTTGCACATCGCGCCCATTCACATGAAAAATAAGGTCATCCCGGTGCGGGCCAAACATGGTGACACCCCGCTCGATTTCCCTGCTTTTCACTTTTGAAAATTTTTCTTCGTATACTTTAACCATTTTCGACAAATCCTGTTCTTCTGATACCTCTGCAGAGGGCTTGTACTGAATTTTCAAGGTCTCCAGCCCTCTTGAAATGCCTTCATGGATTGGTTTTGCCCAATTTTCAAGCAATCTAAGAAATTCAAACCGCTTGGAAACAATCTTGGCAGCCATTTCTATAAATTGTTCTGTCAAAATTTCAAGCATGGTATGGTCAGTCTGCTTTTTTATCTGAAGCATCTTTAAGTAATGGTTTCGCTGCTGGAGGATTTTTTGATATTGGCTAATATCATGCAAATAGACAGGTGAAACCTGCCCAATCTCCATATCAATAAAACGACGCCTTACTTGAGGGCTCCCTTTTACAAGATGGAGGTCTTCAGGCGCGAACATAACAACATTCATATTGCCGACATACTGGCTTAATTTCTGCTGTTCTATATGATTGCATTTGGCTTTTTTGCCTTTTTTGCTTATCACTAATTGCATTGGCAGGGACCCATGGCTTCTTAGGACCCTTCCTTCTATTTTAGCATAATCTTGATCCCAGCGAATAAGATCTTTGTCATTTGATGTCCTATGGGACTTTGCCATCGCAAGTACATAGATGGATTCCATGACATTAGTCTTCCCCTGGGCATTTTCTCCCAGAATGACGTTCACTTTATTCTCAAAATTGACTTCCAGATCTTCGTAATTCCGGTAGTTTTTTAAAAGCAATTGCTCTATATACATAGACGCTACATCCTTTTAGGGTAGGAGCTTAAAAACAGCCAGTTAAACGATAGTAAATTCACCAACATTGGGAATTTCGACTTTATCTCCTGTTCTTAGCTTTCTTCCCCGTCTTTGATCCTGTTCTCCATTTACAAAAACTTCGTACTCACTTAAAAACCATTTAGCCATTCCGCCAGTTTGAATCACATCGGCAGCTTTTAGGAATTGGCCCAATGTAATATATTCCGTATCGATTTGTACTTCCGTCATATTATTCACTCTTTCTCATTGTCAGACTTTATGTGCTATGCGGAGAAATCCTGTTTATCATGCACCAAGCACAACAATTTCTAGAATGTTATCTAATATTCTATTTTACTAAATAAATCTCATATACACAAAGAAAACCCGCTATAGCCTTTAATATTTATTATTCCCTTGCAGTTTGCCGATATTCGGACTCCTTTGGCCATCGTTTTGCTTATCCGGACTTACAGCTTTTTTAATCCGTCCAACTACCGGCAGATGATTTCTTGCATAAAAAAAGTAAGCCGCCGGCAACGGCCGGCAGCTCCATTATTAGTCTTAATATGTTCTAACTGGCAGAATCAATTGCAGGATTGAGTCGTCATTTAACGGTTTTATGATAAATGGCCGCATAGCGCCAGTAAAGCTTACAGTAATTTCTGAGCCTTCAAGGGCCTTTAGGGCATCCATCATGAATTTCGCACTAAAGGAAATTTTTAATTCTTCTCCTTCAACAGATTGGCTTTGGACCTCTTCAACAACCTTTCCGATTTCCGGCGTATTGGATGAAATTTCAATTACTCCGCCTTCAATGGTGGAAAGCTTGACCACATTATTTCGTCCTTCTTTTGCCAATAATGAGGCACGGTCAATTGCCTGAAGGAATTCCTTCGTGTTAACAACTACATCTGTCTTGCTGTCTGTTGGAATTAACCTGGAAGTATCCGGGTAATTTCCTTCGAGCAGCCTTGAGAAGAATAGCAAATGCTCGGCTTTAAACAATACTTGGTTTTCGGTAATGACAATATCAATCAGATCATTATTGTCATCAAGGATCTTGCTCAATTCACTTAAGCTTTTGCCTGGAATGACTACATTATAATTTTCGTTGGCATTTGTTTCGACTTGGGCTTTCCTTAATGCCAGCCTGTGGCTATCTGTTGCAATACAGGTTAAAGTGCCGTTTTCCACCTTCCAGTTTACACCTGTCAAGATAGGGCGTGTTTCTGAGGTGGACACTGCAAAAACAGTCTGGCGGACCATCGCCTTTAATAGGTCCGTCGGGATTTTAAAAACATTCTCTTCCTCAATTTGAGGTAAGTGAGGATACTCCTCTGCATCCAATCCATTTAAGTTAAACTCGGACTTACCCGAACGGATAACAGTCTGAAGGTGGTTTTCAACATGTATCTCAACACTGTCAGTAGGAAGTTTTTTAACAATCTCACTAAAGAACCTTGCCTGCAGCACAATTGCACCAGGCTGTTTGATCTCAACAATTTCATCTCCGTCTTCCTCATTTGGAATAAAAGATTCGATTGAAATATCGGAATCACTTCCTGTTAGTGTGACTCCTTCTTCTGAAGCAACGATTTTAATACCTGTTAAGATAGGAATGGTTGTTCTGCTTGTTACAGCTTTCATTACATCCTGGACGCTCTGAACCAAACGATCCCGCTGGATTATAAATCTCATTTTTTTTAATCCTCCAAGCATATTTTAATGGCCTAATGAATATATATATATTTTATAAAAAAATAATAGAAGTACTAGTAGGGCCTGTTAACATGTGGATAACTGTGTTTTTCGAAAGGAAACACAGCCTATCCACATGTGGACAGACTGTGTGTAAGTTAGGTCAAGTTATGCACAGTTACACCTTGAGCAATTCATTTATTTCTTTGATCTGTTTCTCGAATTGAGAATCTGACTGAAGCATTTTTGAAATTTTTTCATGGGCGTGAATGACAGTTGTGTGGTCCCTTCCGCCAAATTCTTCCCCAATTTTAGGAAGAGAAAAATCGGTTAATTCCCTGGATAAGTACATGGCAATTTGCCGCGGAAATGCAACTGATTTCGTTCTTTTCTTCGCTTTAAAGTCCTCAAGCTTCACATTAAAATGTTCACCCACTACCCTTTGAATTTCATGGATTGTGATCACCTTTGGCTTGGAGCTTGGGATGATATCCTTTAAAGCCTCTGCTGCAAGATCAGCATTTATATCTTTATTTATTAAAGAGGAATAGGCAACTACTCGAATAAGCGCACCCTCTAGTTCACGTATGTTTGAATCAATTTGGTTGGCAATATACAGCATGACTTCGTTTGGTATGTCGAGTCCCTCTGCTTTTGCTTTTTTTCGTAAAATCGCAATACGCGTTTCCAGATCAGGCGGAGTTATATCAGTAATAAGTCCCCATTCGAATCTGGAGCGAAGACGATCTTCAAGTGTCGGAATTTCTTTTGGCGGCCGGTCACTTGAGATAATGATTTGCTTACTTTCTTCATGCAATGTATTAAATGTATGGAAAAATTCTTCCTGGGTTTGTTCTTTTCCAGCTAAAAACTGAATATCATCGATAAGAAGAACATCCACGTTTCGATATTTATTGCGGAAATCTCCCGCTTTGTTATCTCTGATTGAGTTAATGAATTCGTTCGTAAACTTCTCGGAAGATAAGTAAACTACTTTAGCAGATGGATTATGATCTAATACATAATGGCCAATTGCATGCATGAGGTGAGTTTTACCCAGCCCAACTCCCCCATAAATAAATAGTGGATTATACGCCTTTGCGGGTGCTTCTGCAACTGCAAGTGAAGCTGCATGTGCGAAGCGGTTACCCGATCCAATAACAAAAGTATCAAATGTATACTTAGGATTAAGCATGGTTAATGGCAATTCAGGCTGGTCTTCCTCTGTTTTTTTCTTTTTTGGCGGAACCGGTAGATCCACCTCTTCTTCACTCTGATTTTGCGGAATGATAAATTTTACCCCTAACTCTTCACCAGTAATGTCATAAAGAATTCCGGAGATCAGTTGGGAATAGCGCTCTTCCAGCCAATCACGGGCAAACTCATTCGGGGCCTTGACCACTAAAGTATCGCCTTGAAGTGAATGAGCTTTTGTCGATTTTAGCCAAGTATCAAAGCTTGGTTTGCTGATTTTCTTTTCGATATTGGCAAGAGCGTTATTCCAAAGATCCGCAATGTTTTCCAATAGATATCCCTCCTTTGCCGTTAGTTTCGTGCAACAAAAACTATAGGTTATACAAGCTGTACAACCATCTATTTTATAAATATACGAAACTGTTTATGTGGAAAATTATATAATAAGGAAGTAAAGTGGAATTTCGACAGTATCCACTGTCTGTGGACAAACTTTTACAAACCCCTTGGATAACCTGTCCACATGTTATCCACAATCTGTGGATAATGAAGATATGCACTATGATTTATTAAGTGTGAAAACACAATAATGATAACAGATAATCCTAATGGTTGCAATGCTTTTTAAACCTTTATCCACAAGTCCCCTATCATGTGCATAATTATTGTCCACAGCCCCTGTTTGTGTGAAAAACTTGTCAATATGTGATGTGGATAATGAAAATGCTGTCGAAAAATTATCCACAGAGGGATTTTTGGTGAAAATTAAAGCAAAGTGTTGACTTTAGCAGTTGTTAATTGAAACGGATGGCAAAAGGACACCAGCGGGAAAAGTGAATCAAAAGAGGATCCCACAGAGGCATTGCATTTGAGAGCGGCGGAATGCCAGCGAAAAGCGAGTGCGTGGAGAGCCCATTAACAGACAAATTTAGCAGCGCTAAAGAGAAAAACGTGGAAAAAACGAATTTTAGGATGACATTCGTGCGAAAAGAAGGTAAACTTTCTGAGTGGGTTCATTCAGATCTGCTAAAAGAGAAAAAGTGCAGGGAGAATGTAAGCCTGGCTTAGAAAAGATTTTTTTGCCAATGAAGGCAGAGAGCTTAACGATGAATAGTTGACAATTTTCAAGTTTCATCTATATAATTAGAAAGACTGTCTTTAACAGCAATTCCTCAGGGAGGTGTCATATAATGAAAAGAACTTATCAACCAAACAAGCGTAAGAGAAGCAAAGTTCACGGTTTCCGCAGCCGCATGAGCACTCCGAACGGACGTAACGTCCTTGCTCGCCGCCGCCGCAAAGGAAGAAAAGTATTATCTGCTTAGGCCACTGAAACGTCAGTGGTCTTTTTTTCCATGTATAGATTAATGTTATAATGGCTGCCGGGGCAAAAGAGGAAATTTCCTGCTGAAGCCCCAAGTCGCCATACGCTTTTCTAAGTAGGTGATGACGTTGAAAAAAGAATTTCGGGTAAAAAAGAATAAAGAATTTCAAGAGGCCTTTAAAAAGGGAAAGTCATTCGCCAATCGTCAATTTGTTGTATATATATTGAAAAAAGAGGAACAGGGCCATTTCCGTATTGGGCTGTCTGTTAGCAAGAAAATCGGCAATGCTGTTATGAGGAATCAGATTAAAAGATATATTCGCCAGGCTTTTTTAGAGCTGGAGGAAGAAATAAAGCCACAGTATGATCTGATTGTCATCGCCAGGAAGCCTGTTGCGGATATGGATTTCCATGAGGTGAAAAAAAGCCTTACCCATGTTTTAAAGATTTCACGGGTTTTGAATAAACCTAGACTTGGAAATACTAAAAATCAATAGTCTTTATCTATCTTTATTATGAAGCACTTCATTATAAAAGATGATAAAATGAGATACATATGAGCGAGTCCCGCTCTAGGGGACAAGCAAATGTAATATATTTAATTATAAGGAGCAATAAGGAGGAAAAAACGGTTGAAGAAACGAATATTCCTATTAATCGGTTTGGTTTTTGTTATGGCGCTTTTGTCAGGCTGTACGGAAATCAACCAGCCGATTACGTCTGAAAGCGAAGGCTTTTGGAATGAGTATATTGTCTACCCGCTTTCGCTGTTTATTATTAAAGTAGCAGAATTCACAGGCGACTATGGACTTTCAATCATTATTGTTACTATCGTTATCCGTCTGGTAATCTTGCCATTAATGATTAAACAAACGAGAAGTTCCAAAGCAATGCAGGCGATTCAGCCAGAAATGCAGAAGCTTCGTGAAAAATACAGTTCAAAAGACCAGAAAACCCAGCAGAAGCTGCAGCAGGAAACAATGGCATTGTTTCAAAAACACGGGGTTAACCCTCTTGCAGGATGTTTTCCATTAGTCGTTCAAATGCCGATTCTAATTGGTTTCTATCATGCGATTACACGTACTCGTGAAATCGCAAACCATAATTTCCTATGGTTTGACCTTGGTTCTCCGGATCCAATTTACTTATTGCCGCTAATTGCAGGTGTCACAACATTCATTCAGCAAAAAATGATGATGGCCGGCACTGAGCATACAGGGCAAATGGCAGCACAGATGAAGATGATGCTTTATCTTATGCCGATTATGATTGTTATTTTTGCTATTAATTTCCCAGCTGCTCTCTCACTTTACTGGGTAGTGGGTAATATCTTTATGATCATACAAACTTATTTTATTAAAGGTCCGGACCTGAAAGCTGCGGCGGCCGGAAATGCAGGAGGAGCCAAAAAGTGAAACAAGTAACTGCTACAGGACAGACCGTCAAGGAAGCAGTAGAGTCAGCTTTAGCTCAATTAAATACAACTGAAGACCGCGCAGAGATAACAATAGTTGATGAAGGTAAAAAAGGCGTTTTTGGGATTTTCGGTTCCCGCCCGGCAGTCGTAAAGGCTGTTAAGAAGCTCGATCCGATTGAAGAAGCTGAGAAGTTCCTCAAGGAAGTCAGTGAGAAAATGGGAGTGTCCATTAAAATTGAAACATTAAAGGACGGAAAAAATGTTCAATTTATCCTATCCGGTGAAAAAATTGCTCTTTTAATCGGTAAAAGAGGACAAACACTCAATTCACTGCAGTACTTGACACAGCTTGTCATCAATCGCTTTTCTGACCAGTTCTTAAATGTGGTTGTGGATGCGGAAGATTACCGGAAGAGACGCCAGGATACACTGATTCAATTAGCTGAAAGGCTTGCTCAAAAGGCTTTGAAGACGGGAAAGGAAATTGCGCTGGAACCTATGCCTTCCTATGAAAGGAAAGTGATCCATACCGCTCTCGTTCATAATAAGAGAATAAAAACGTATTCTGACGGCAATGATCCACATCGCCATATTGTCATAGCCCCGGCCAGAACAAGATAGCCGGAAGAACGATTTAAAAACCCAATCCACTCACGGATTGGGTTTTTTTATAAGGCTCTTTTTGTATAGATTGTTTTTGGCCTAAAAAGCTTGCCCGTTGATTTCCGCTCCAGTCACGCAGCGAACCCGCGGGGAGGAACGGGAGCCTCCTCGGCGCTTCACGCCTGCGGGGTCTCCCGCTCCCTCTCTTCCCGCCGGAGTCAAGTGCCTTCCACTCCAATCAACTCAGTAGACTTTACGAAAACAGCCTTTTACAAAAAATCAATTCCTCTCTAAAATATTAATTCTCCATTGGTTTTATTGTTATTCACATGTGGATAAGTTAAAATAGAGCATATTAAATATAGAGCGTGTGGATAATTGTTTTTTCTCAAAAGGAAATTGTCTGTGGACAAGCATAAAATGAACGGTTTGAGATGCTTTTCTAACAAATAGGCATGTGATATTCTATTAATTTGGGAATCGATATAATAGTCATTCTTATATAGATCGATGAAAGCTAAAAAAAAGAGAGGTGAAGAGAGTGGAATTTGATACAATAGCGGCCATTTCTACGCCGATGGGTGAGGGTGCCATAGCCATTGTCCGGCTCAGCGGCGACCAGGCTTTTGAAATTGCGGATCGTTTATTCAGAGGGGTAGGAGGAAAGCGTCTGAAGGATGTAGCCTCCCATACCATTCATTACGGCCATATCATTGATCCGAAAACAGGTGAGGTAGCAGAAGAAGTAATGGTATCAGCGATGAAAGGCCCGAAAACATTTACGAAAGAAGATGTTATCGAAATAAATTGCCATGGCGGTCTGGTTTCGGTCAATCGTGTATTGCAGTTATTATTAAATAATGGAGCACTTCTTGCAGAGCCTGGTGAATTTACAAAACGAGCGTTTTTGAACGGCCGAATTGATTTGTCGCAGGCAGAAGCTGTAATGGATTTAATTCGGGCTAAGACAGACAGGGCCATGAATATGGCGCTCGGGCAGATGGAAGGACGGCTTTCAAAGCTCATTCAAAAGCTCCGCCAGGAAATTCTGGAGATCCTTGCCCATGTGGAAGTGAATATTGACTATCCTGAATATGATGATGTAGAGGAAATGACCCATCATATGCTGCTGGAAAAGTCCTCTTATGTAAAGAAGGAAATTGAAAAGCTTCTGCGTACATCCCAGCAGGGAAAAATTTTGCGTGAAGGACTGTCCACTGTTATTGTTGGACGTCCAAACGTCGGTAAATCCTCTCTATTGAATAGCCTTGTCCATGAGAATAAGGCTATTGTAACAGATATACCGGGAACAACACGCGATGTAATTGAGGAATATGTCAATGTAAGGGGTGTTCCGCTGAGATTGCTGGATACGGCAGGGATTCGGGAGACTGAAGATATTGTCGAACGGATTGGGGTCGAAAAGTCCAGACAGGTATTAAAGGAAGCCGACCTTATTTTGCTGGTACTTAATAATTCGGATGAGTTAACGGCAGAGGATGAAAATATATTTAAAGCGGTCGAAGGCATGGACGTCATTGTCATTGTCAATAAAATGGACCTAGACCAAAAAATTAATATGGACCACGTTCATGAACTTTCTAAAGAACATAAATTGGTCACGACCTCTTTATTGGAGGATAAAGGGGTAGATGATCTGGAAGAGGCAATTGCTTCCCTTTTCTTTGAAGGATCCATTGAGGCCGGGGACATCACATATGTATCAAACACCCGCCATATCGCCCTATTAAATCAGGCTTTTAATGCCATTGATGAGGCCATGCAGGGTGTTGAAATGGGAACGCCGATAGATATTGTGCAAATCGATTTAACGAGAACATGGGAGCTTCTTGGCGAAATTATTGGCGACAGTGTTCATGAAAGCTTGATTGACCAATTATTCTCTCAGTTCTGTTTAGGGAAATAGATAATTTTTCAGACAAGAAAAATGCCGCAATAGCGGATTATGATTGCAGTAAAGGAGGCCGCATCATGACATATGAAGCTGGAAGTTATGATGTCATAGTAGTCGGAGCCGGACATGCAGGTGTTGAAGCAGGCCTTGCTTCGGCCCGTCTTGGCGCTAAGACATTAATGATTACGATAAATTTGGATATGGTAGCCTTTATGCCGTGCAATCCTTCTGTAGGAGGACCTGCCAAAGGGATTGTTGTTAGGGAGATAGATGCGCTTGGCGGAGAAATGGGCAAGAATATTGATAAAACCCATATTCAGATGCGAATGCTTAATACTGGAAAAGGGCCTGCCGTTCGTGCATTGCGAGCCCAGGCTGATAAATTCACGTATCAGCACGAGATGAAAAAAACATTGGAAAATGAACCGAACCTGAGAATGATTCAGGGGATGGTTGAGCGGCTGATTGTGGAAGATGGAGAATGCAAAGGCGTTATCACCCAGACAGGTGCCGTTTATTCTTCAAAAACGGTTGTCATTACGACGGGTACATTCCTAAGAGGAGAAATTATTCTAGGGGAACTTAAATACTCCAGCGGTCCTAATAACCAGCAGCCCTCCATTAAGCTTTCAGAGCATCTGCAGGAGCTTGGGTTTGATTTAGTGCGTTTTAAAACAGGAACCCCTCCGCGTGTTAACAGCCATTCCATTGATTACAGCAAGACAGAAATACAGCCTGGCGATGATGTGCCTAGAGCTTTTTCTTTTGAAACAACAAAGTTTATAACTGACCAGCTGCCATGCTGGCTGACTTATACAAACGAAGAAACACATACACTGATTGACAATAATCTTCATCGTTCCCCCATGTACTCCGGTATGATTAAAGGAACAGGGCCTCGTTATTGCCCATCCATTGAAGATAAGGTTGTCCGCTTTAATGACAAACCACGGCATCAGATCTTTTTGGAGCCGGAGGGACGGAATACGCAGGAAGTATATGTACAAGGTCTTTCAACAAGCTTACCTGAAGATGTTCAGCAGAAGATTCTTAGAACCATTCCAGGATTGGAAAATGTCCAAATGATGCGTGCAGGCTACGCTATAGAATATGATGCCATTGTGCCGACTCAGTTATGGCCGACCCTTGAAACAAAGAAAGTGAAAAATCTTTTTACGGCTGGCCAAATTAACGGGACGTCAGGCTATGAAGAGGCAGCGGGACAGGGGCTGATGGCTGGCATGAATGCCGGATTAAAGTCTCTGGAAAAAGAAGAAGTCATCCTAAGCCGTTCAGATGCTTATATTGGCGTACTGATTGATGATTTGGTCACTAAAGGAACGAATGAACCATACCGTCTGCTAACATCAAGAGCTGAATATCGTTTGCTTCTTCGCCATGATAATGCTGATTTGCGCTTAACTGAGCTGGGGCACAAGGTTGGGCTGATCCGCGATGAACGCTATGAGAAATTCCTGTTGAAAAAACAAGCCATTGAAGAAGAGAAGAATCGCCTTCAAGGTATTATTATTAAACCAACCAGTGAAGTTCAGGAACTGATCAAGAGCCAGGGCGGCAGTGAGCTGAAGGATGGAATCCGTGCATCTGATTTATTGAAGAGGCCGGAAATGACTTATGAGCATATCCAAAGGCTTGTGCCGGCTGAGGGAACACTTGATCCGGATGTAACGGAACAAGTTGAAATACAAATCAAGTATGAAGGATATATTGAAAAATCTCTCCAGCAGGTGGAGCGCCTGAAGAAGATGGAAAACAAGAAGATCCCTGAAAACATTGACTATGATGCCATTAACGGACTAGCATCCGAAGCGAAACAAAAACTGAAAGAAGTTAGGCCTCTATCGATCGCACAGGCATCAAGAATTTCTGGAGTTAACCCTGCGGACATCTCCATTTTGCTTGTTTATCTGGAACAAGGCAGAATTGCCAGGGTATCGGCAGAATAAAAGCAGGGTGCAGCTAATTCGTACGGGATAAATCCGATCATGTCTTATAGCGGAAAGGATTTGCTAATGAATATAGAACAATTTACAGAAATGCTGGCGGCGAAAGGGATTGCCCTTTCGCCTCGGCAATTAAATCAATATGAAACCTACTATTCCACATTAGTGGAATGGAATGAAAAAATGAATTTAACAGCAATTACAGATAAAGAAGATGTTTATTTAAAGCATTTTTATGATTCAATTACCGCAGCATTTTACTTTGACTTTAAACAGCCGCTGAAAGTTTGCGATGTC
This sequence comes from Bacillus sp. ISL-47, assembly GCF_018613175.1. Classification (NCBI taxonomy): domain Bacteria; kingdom Bacillati; phylum Bacillota; class Bacilli; order Caryophanales; family Bacillaceae; genus Bacillus; species Bacillus sp. ISL-47. The sequence goes on from NZ_JAGGQS010000008.1 coordinate 18,391, forward strand.
GGAGCGGGTGCGGGTTTTCCAAGCATTCCGTTAAAAATTGCATTTCCGGAATTACATATTACGATCGTTGATTCACTTAATAAACGCATCGGTTTTCTAGAGCATTTGGCAAAGGCATTAGAATTGGAAAACGTCCGTTTTATTCATGACCGCGCGGAAACCTTTGGCCAAAATAAAGAATACCGCGAATCCTTTGATGTTGTGACAGCAAGGGCAGTTGCCAGATTGTCGGTATTGAGCGAGCTTTGTTTGCCGCTGGCTAAAACAGGAGGCTTGTTTGTTGCCATGAAGGGTGCAAGTGCAAAAGAAGAGCTGGATGCCGGCAAGAAAGCGATAGCGGTCTTAGGCGGAAAACTTGTTGACGCTCATACCTTCACATTGCCAGAGGAAGAAAGCGAGCGCAACATTTTGATCATTAAAAAGGAAAAAAGCACACCTAAAAAGTATCCAAGGAAGCCGGGTACACCCAATAAAACACCAATTGAGTAGGGTGCACATTTCAGCAATGTATGACATAATGGTATAGATTAATTTGTCTTTTACCAAATATTATATTGTTACAGTTCGGCAGGAATTGTCATTATTATAGAGAATATGTAATAGGGAGTTTCGTAAAGGTGGTGCAGGGTGATGAAGCATTCTTTCTCACGCTTTTTTGGCCTAGGCGAAAAGGGAGAACAAGTTACAGCGGAAAAACCAGCAGAAGAACAATTGGATATTGAAGTTGAAGACTTAAGCGAAAAAGAAGAAGTTAAGAAAATACCTATTGACCAAATCGTTCCCAACCGTTTTCAGCCAAGAACGGTGTTTGATGATGAAAAAATAGAAGAGCTTTCTCGAACCATCCATACACATGGCATTATCCAGCCGATTGTTGTACGGGAATTTGAAGGCGGCCAGTTTGAGATTATTGCTGGTGAACGAAGATATCGGGCCATGAAAAAGCTTGGCTGGGAAGAAGCCCCGGCAATCGTAAAGAATCTCAGCGATACAGAAACCGCTTCAGTTGCATTAATTGAGAATCTTCAAAGGGAAGAATTATCCCCAATTGAAGAGGCTGTTGCATATGGGAAGCTTTTGGAGCTGCATAATCTGACACAGGAAGCATTGGCGCAGCGCCTTGGGAAGGGCCAATCAACCGTTGCGAACAAGCTTAGGCTGTTAAAACTGCCTCAGCCTGTCCAGGATGCATTATTAAGCAAGTCGATTACTGAACGGCACGCCCGTTCGCTTATCCCTTTAAAAGATCCTGAAAAGCAAGTTGCTTTGCTGCAGGAAATTGTGGAAAAAAATCTAAACGTCAAGCAGACAGAAGATCGTGTGGTAAGGATTCTTGAACAGAAAAATCCGAAGCCAAAGCCAAAGCGGAAAGCTTTCAGCAAGGATATGAGAATTGCCGTCAACACCATCCGCCAATCTCTTTCCATGGTTTCTGACAGCGGCATCAATCTAGATTCCGAAGAAGAGGAATTTGATGAATTTTATCAAATTACAATTAAAATTCCTAAAAAGAAATAAAATGAACGCGGGAAACCAAACAGGCCAACTGTTGGATTCTCGCGTTTTTTGCTGTTCCCCTAAAGTCTCCTATTGTCCTATGCACATGAAATACTCTAATTCCAAAAGACTGTTAGAATCTTCTTATTTTTAACAAAAAAATAATTCTCTCTCCTTTTTCGTGATAAAATAGACTACGTGATTAAAGGGTATTCAAAAAATTTAACCCTATTAGAATCTTGATTTAGCACCGTGTTAATTGGAGCGGAAGGAATAAGATCCACGAAAGTGTTTTCGCATTTCCTCCAGAGGTAAAATCGTGTGTGCTTAGTCCTGCGGGAGTAGGGAGTAAAGGGAAAGACCCCAAAGGCGCGAATACGCCGAGGAGCTTCGGAACACCCGCAGTTCGCAGAGTGCCTGCAGCGGAAATCAACACGCTAGTTTAACAGAGTATAAAATAAATGATATAGAGGCTGTTATTTTTAATGATGAAAGCAGGTGACACCGTGGGCAAGATTATAGCTGTAGCGAACCAAAAAGGCGGAGTGGGCAAGACCACTACTTCCGTCAATCTGGGCGCATGCCTGGCATACATAGGAAAGAAGGTCTTATTGGTTGATATTGATCCCCAGGGGAACGCAACGAGCGGGATTGGCATTGAAAAAGCTGATGTGGACCAATGCATATATGATGTACTTGTTGACGATGTGGAAGCAGCAAAGGTAATAAAGTCAACATCGGTTGAGAATTTATATGCAATTCCCGCTACTATCCAGCTGGCAGGTGCGGAAATTGAATTGGTTCCTACCATTTCAAGAGAAGTAAGGTTGAAAAGAGCTTTGGAAGAGGTAAAAGCAAACTTTGATTATATTATTATTGACTGCCCTCCTTCCCTCGGACTTTTAACAATTAACTCATTGACAGCATCTGATGCGGTCATTATACCGGTGCAATGTGAATATTATGCGCTTGAAGGTTTGAGTCAGCTTTTGAATACAGTCCGCCTTGTTCAAAAGCATTTGAATCATGATTTAAAAATTGAAGGTGTTTTGCTGACCATGCTCGATGCCCGTACTAACCTTGGCATTCAGGTCATTGAAGAGGTTAAAAAATATTTTCAGGATAAAGTATATAAAACCATTATTCCCCGCAATGTGCGTTTGAGTGAGGCTCCGAGCCATGGTGAACCGATTATTACTTATGATCCGAAGTCACGCGGAGCTGAAGTATATTTAGAATTGGCAAAGGAAGTGGTTTCGAATGGCTAAAGGCTTAGGAAAAGGTCTGAATGCTTTTTTTAACAATATTGAAGCTGAAAAAGAAGAAACGTTAAAAGAGGTTAAAATTAAAGAACTCCGCCCAAATCCTTATCAGCCGCGGAAAGTGTTTGAAAAGGAAGCGATTGAAGAATTAAAGCAGTCCATTATGGAACATGGAATTCTCCAGCCGATCATTGTCCGGAAAAGCATAAAGGGCTATGAAATTGTTGTTGGCGAGCGGCGCTATCGGGCAGCAAAAGAAGCCAATCTGGAAACCGTTCCTGTTGTTGTGAAAGAATTAAATGAACAGCAAATGATGGAGCTGGCTGTCCTTGAAAATTTGCAGCGTGAAGATTTAACTCCTATAGAAGAAGCTGCAGCCTATCAGCTTTTAATGGATAAGCTGAAGGTAACCCAAGAGGAATTAGCCAAGCGCCTAGGGAAAAGCAGGCCGCACATTGCAAATCACATCCGGCTGCTATCTCTTCCTCCTAAAATACAGGAACTGATATCAGATGGGAAAATATCGATGGGACATGGACGCGCGCTGCTGGGATTAAGAAAGAAAGAAAAATTGCCGGCACTGGTCGAAAAAACGATCAAAGATGGCTTGAATGTCCGCCAGCTGGAGCAGCTGATACAACAGTTGAATGATGTTTCACGTGAAACGAAGAAGCCTAAGGTTCAAAAGGATATATTTATAAAGGAACGTGAATCCTCTCTTAGAGAAAGATTCGGAACCACTGTTCATATCAAGCAATCCAAAAACAAAGGAAAGATCGAAATCGAATTTTTCACTAAAGAAGACTTGGAGCGTATTATCGAACTTTTGGATACCCATTCTTAAGCCATCTTCAGGATGGTTTATTTTTTTGAAGGATTCTTTTAAAAATGATTGTCTATATGAACCTTCCGTGATATTGTTGATGAAATAATTATTCGAAATACGAAATAATAATAGATAAGGTGAAAAGTATGTTTCTGCTTGGTACGCTTGTTAATGGTTTGTTAATTATTATCGGAACCTTTTTAGGGAAATTGCTTCATCGAATTCCCGAGAATATGAAAGGAACAGTTATGCATGCCATTGGCCTTGCTGTCATTGTGCTTGGCCTCCAGATGGGCTTCAAGAGCGAGAATTTTCTCGTAGTTATTTTAAGCCTCGTTTTCGGAACCGTAATTGGTGAATATTTTGGATTGGAAGATAAATTGAATAGGTTTGGCGACTGGCTTGAAAAGAAGATTGGTTCAAAGGGTGAAGGCAGCATTTCGCAAGGCTTTGTGACAGCGACACTGATTTTTGTTATTGGCGCCATGGCCATTATCGGTGCACTGGATAGCGGGATTAGAGGCGACCATTCTGTTCTTTATACAAAATCCATTATTGATGGTTTTACGGCATTGATTCTCACTACTACCTTGGGAATAGGCGTTTTGTTTTCAGCTTTTCCAGTCATGATTTATGAAGGGTTAATTGCCCTTTTTGCTACACAAATTGACCGAGTTGTTCCCCAAATCCTGATGGATAGCTTTATAAAAGAAATGACCGCTACAGGCGGAATCATGATTTTTGCCATTGGCCTGAATTTAACCGGGCTGACAAAAATCCGGGTAGCCAACCTGCTGCCGGGGATATTGGTAACCGGGGTCATTGTCTCGTTGATCTATTTTTCTGGTCTTTATTTCTAGGCGCTGTTAAAAGCTCTTCTTAAAAGCAAAACAGAATAAACTCTTCAAAAAAGCCATGAGAGTCTGCTCCCATGGCTTTCTTTCAATTTTTATGGTGTTTGTTCACGATTCAATTCCCATTTAAATGCCGGCCAGGCTGGTGCTGTCTGATGTGTAAGACTAGCTTCATAAATGCCATTGGCAATTGTTTTGGCCATTTTCAGTACCAGGTTTAGCCTCGTGTTCTGAAGAACAAAGAATTCCATAAAGCCGCTTACGTTCACAATGCCGGTTATATGCATATGCCCTACTTCTGGAAGATCTTTGTTCACGCCGGCTCCAGGCTTAACAGGCCCTTCCCCGATTTGGATGACTCCCACACTTTTTAATCGGCCTAAGCATGCATCAATGCCAATAATATAGGGATTAAAATGTTTTTTCTTAATTTCGTTCAGCTTTTCTTCCAGGTTTACGGCATGAATGGGATCTTCTAGTGTCCCATATACGTGAAAAGAAGAAATGGACTTTTCCTCAAGGAGTGTGCCGACAAGCGGACCTAATGAATCGCCTGTAGAACGGTCTGTGCCTATACAGACAAAAACGATGGGACGGCTGCCGATGCCTGAAGGTAAAATATTTTTCAGCTCAGCAGCCAATTTAGCAGCCGCGTTTGTTTCTTCGTGCGCTATCCTGGCAGAAGCCCCGCCTTTTTTATCAAACAAATTTGGTTTGAAATTCATATAGGTCCCACTCCCTCTTTATTCCTTGCCATGCCGGTTCAAAGTGATGAGATTATGTTAATGGCGGCCCTTAGTATAAAACGTTTTTATCAGTATACGGAAAATTTTTGTAATCTATACATACCAATAATATTTATTCCTTAAACAATGGCTCTATAGGAAGGCACTGCTTTTATGGAAAACTAAAAACTGTAAAGTAAAGCGGAATATTGATAAAATAATTTTGCTTTTAAATAGGTATTCGCACTGTAAGGGAAGATAAAGTATAATTTCATACAAGCTAGTGAATAGCCTATTTATGAGGGTTCAATTTGAAGTTATATAAAATAACAAGCTTTCTTATTTACTTTCACTAAAAAGAAGCAGGTGAAACCATGAGTTATATTGAAAAACTGTTTAACAGTATGATAGATAAGCTTTCCGATGAAAAAACGTGGGTAACAATTGGAGAAGGTTTTCTTAAGGTTATTGCAATCTTAATCATAACAAGTATTCTGATTAGGGTCGGCAAGCTGGCCATCCGGAATATTTTTAAAGTAAGAACACCTTCGAGGCTCAGGATCTCCGAACGCCGTGAAGCTACCCTGCTCAAGCTTCTGGAAAATATGCTAACATATGTTGTTTTCTTTGTGGCAGCCATCATGATCCTGTCCGTACTGACCATTGATGTAAAAGCGCTTTTGGCCGGTGCCGGTATCGTGGGGTTGGCTGTGGGGTTTGGTGCACAGAGCCTTGTTAAAGATATCATTACCGGATTCTTTATTATTTTTGAAGATCAGTTTTCGGTAGGTGATTATATTCGGGTTGATCAGTTTGAGGGAACCGTTGAAGAAATCGGCCTTCGAACGACGAAAATTAAAAACTGGACCGGCGAGCTTCATATTCTACCTAATGGAAGCATCATGCAGGTGACCAATTTTTCTCTGAATAACAGTATTGCATTTGTGGATGTCAGCATTGCTTATGAAGGAGATATTAATAAAGCGGAAAGCGTGCTGCAGGACTTATTCGAGAAGCTGCCTGAAAAATATGAAGACATGGTCAAACCGCCGGAAATTCTAGGAATTCAAAACCTCGCTGCTTCTGATGTTGTTCTTAGGGTTGTATCAGAAACTTTGCCGATGAGGCATTTTTATATCGCACGCCAATTGCGAAAAGAAATTAAGCTTTGCTTAGATGAGCATGGCATTGAAATTCCGTTCCCGCGTCTTGTTATGTATACACGGAATGAAGAAGCACCTGCCCAGGATAAACCAAAATTGAATTCGGAGGGGTAAAAATGGAACAAAAGGAATTTGATCTGCATGATGTTGTGGAGATGAAGAAACCACACCCGTGCGGAGTAAACCGCTGGAAAATCATTAGAATGGGAGCAGATATCAGAATTAAGTGCGAAGGCTGCGGACACAGCGTCATGATCCCAAGAAGAGAATTTTCCCGCAAAATGAAAAAAGTTCTTGTGAGGCATGAGGAATAAGCCAGGTTAGATAAATAAAAACGGGGAGATGAGGTTCTTGGCGCATAAAGTAAAGTCAGCCTGCCCCCTTAACTGCTGGGACAGCTGCGGCTTTCATGTAACAGTTGAAGACGGAAAGGTTATAAAAGTGGATGGTGATAAAGGCCATCCGATTACAAAGGGGAAAATTTGCGGCCGCGGCAGAATGCTTGAGAGCAGAACCAATTCACCGGAACGACTGCTCTACCCCTTAAAAAAGATTGATGGCGAGTTTAAGCAAGTTTCATGGGAACAGGCTTTACAGGATATTTCCCTGAAAATGAAAGAGTTAAAGGATACGTTTGGAACAGCTTCCGTTCTGCATAGCCATGATTACGCAAATGGAGGATTGCTGACGAACCTGGATCAGCGCTTTTTTAACTGTTACGGCGGCGTAACCGAATTAACGGGCTCCATTTGCTGGGGAGCCGGGATCGAAGCACAGAGCTGGGATTTTGGAGATGCATATAGCCATGGGCCTGATGATATTTTAAACAGCAAACATATCGTCATATGGGGCAGAAATGTGGCCCGCACCAATATGCATTTGTTTCAAATGCTCCAGGAAGCAAAGAGAAATGGGACCAAACTGTATGTGATCGATCCAATCTATAATGCCACTGCTAAAATAGCGGATAGATATTTCTCCGTGAAACCAGGAATGGATGGGCTGCTTGCGGCCGGCATCATGAAGGAGATGCTGCGGCTCGGTCTAGAGGATCGGAGTTTCATAGAAAATCATTCTGTAGGCTTTGAAGACTTGGATGAGCTTTTGAACAATGTAACGCTGGAGGAAATTGCTGAAAAGACTGAAGTGCCAAGTGAAGTGATGACCGAGCTTGCGGCTGTGTACGGGGATCGTCCTGTATCCACGTTTTTCGGTTTGGGCATGCAGCGCTACGAAAACGGCGGCAATACCATCAGGCTAATGGATGCTTTAATTGCTGTGAGCGGCAATATCGGCATTCCGGGCGGCGGCGCAAACTATGCAAATAGACAGGTCGGCCAAAGTTTTGATACTGCATCCCTTGCCCTTCCTCACCGCAAGACTTCTTCAAGGCAGTTCACGATGATGAGACAGGCTGAGGGGATTTTAACAGCCAAAGATCCTGAAGTAAAAATGATCTTCGTAACCTGCGGTAATCCATTAACCCAGGTCCCTGATTCTTCAAGGGTTCGAGAGGCTTTTGCATCTGTGGATACAGTTGTTGTAATGGAGCAGTTTATGACAGATACAGCAAAGGTGGCTGATTATGTGCTGCCGGTTGCCACTGTCTTTGAACAGGAAGATCTCTATTATTCTTCTATGTATCATCACTATGTAAACTATGGACCTAAGCTTGTTGATCCGCCAGGAGAGGCCAAGCCCGATTTATGGGTTTGGACAGAGCTGGCCAACCGCCTTGGCTTCGGGGCCGATTTTGATTTTACAAGAGAAGAATTTATCAGTATGGGCCTCCAGTCGCTTAAAGGGCATGGTATCACTCTTGAAGGCATACGGGAATCGTATCATAAGGAACTTCCGGTCGATAAGGTGCCTTGGGCAGACAGGCAGTTTAAAACACCGAGCGGCAAGTATGAGTTCACCTCATCAGCTGCCTTCCGAAAAGGTTCCGAAAGCAAACTGACACTGGCCCTTCCTAGAGAAACAAAGTGGACAGATAAAGAACTTGCTGAGAAATACCCTTATACATTATTGACGATACACCCTCTTCGCTCCAACCATTCACAGCACTACCATTTGCTGAAGCCTGAACCAAAGGCAAAGGTAGAAGTGGCGGAGAATATTTCTGCTAAGCTAGGGCTTCAAGAGAATGATTATGTAAAGGTGTGGAATGACCGCGGTGAAATGAATGGCTTTGTCCATATTATGAAAAAAGCCCACCCGGATACCATCAATATTGATGAAGGCATATGGACAAAATTCGGCGGCCCTGTCAATAATCTTACGTCCAGCCGTGAATCCGACAACGGTTTAGGCAGCACTTTGTATGACTGCCTTGTTAATATTAAGAAAATATAAAATGGGTGACAAGTACTTTTACCAGTTCAGCAAAGCGGTATAGGTGCCTGGCACCTTTTCTTTACATTTCTCCGGCAACTATCTATAATTGTTAGAGGCTTGTTTAAATGAGAAACAATCGTATTTTTTATAGATGATAATTTTAAAATTGAGGAGTGACTTGGATGGCTTTAACAGCTGGTATTGTAGGTTTGCCGAACGTCGGAAAGTCTACGTTGTTTAATGCAATTACCCAGGCGGGAGCGGAGTCTGCGAACTATCCGTTCTGTACAATTGATCCGAATGTGGGAATTGTTGAAGTGCCTGACCACCGTTTGAATAAATTAACTGAATTGGTTCAGCCGAAAAAGACTGTGCCAACGGCTTTCGAATTTACGGATATCGCCGGCATCGTAAAGGGTGCGAGCAAAGGGGAAGGACTAGGAAATAAATTCCTGTCTCATATCCGTGAAGTGGATGCCATCTGTCAGGTTGTCCGCTGTTTTGCGGATGACAATATTACACACGTTGCGGGGAAAGTGGACCCGATCGATGATATTGAAGTCATCAACCTGGAATTGATTCTGGCTGATCTTGAATCGGTTGATAAGCGAATTGGCCGTGTGAGCAAGCTGGCTAAGCAGAAGGATAAAGATTCTGTGATCGAGCTTGAAATTCTGGAAAAATTAAAAGAAGCGTTCGAAAACGATAAGCCTGCCCGTACTGTCGAGTTTACAGACGAGCAAATGAAGATTGTAAAAGGTCTTCACCTGCTGACCATCAAGCCTGTGCTTTACGTAGCAAACGTAAGCGAAGATGATGTAGCAGATCCTTCTTCTAATGAATATGTGCAGAAGGTAAGAGAATTTGCCGAAAAAGATAATGCGGAAGTTATTGTTATTTGTGCAAAGATCGAATCTGAAATTGCTGAGCTTGAAGGAGAAGAAAAAGAAATGTTCCTTCAGGAGCTTGGCATTGAAGAATCAGGCCTTGACCAGCTGATCAAAGCGGCTTATAATCTTCTTGGACTGGCAACTTATTTCACTGCCGGAGTTCAGGAAGTCCGTGCCTGGACATTCCGCAAAGGCATGAAGGCTCCTCAGTGTGCGGGAGTGATTCACTCCGACTTTGAAAAAGGCTTCATCCGTGCAGAAACGGTTTCCTATGACGATCTTGTCGCTGCTGGAAGCATGACAGCTGCCAAAGAAGCTGGGAAAGTACGTCTTGAAGGTAAAGAATATATTGTAAAAGATGGAGATGTTATGCACTTCCGTTTTAATGTTTAAGAAAGATAGAACTCCTTTTTAGGGGTTCTTTTTTTATGATTTCAAGGCGGGGAAAGTTTTTATTAAGTAATATCAGGTTAGGATTATCACCATGAGGGCAGTGTAAATTTGATACACCGTGGAGTGACCGATATATTGCAAAAATTGACCGATAAAATGATAATTTGACTGATATATGCAAAAAGTGACCGATAAAAATGGAATCTGACCGATAAACATGTGAAAGTGACCGATATAGCAGGAAGAGACCAAAGATTAAATGTGCAAGAGCCCCTCTTTTCAAATTTATGGGGCTTTACTTATAATGCTTATGAATAAATGACTAAAAGTGCGGAGAAAACGAATCTATAAGCAGAAAAAAATGCAGACAAAAATTACTTTCGGAAGAAATCTCCTCAAATAAACTTCATCTAGCAATTAACTCTAGCAGTTATTGCTTTTACATAATTAATGTGCTATAATTTCAACTTGTGAGTAATGAATATATTGCTCCTTGCCCTTTTGAAGGGCCGTTAGACCAAAAGGAGGTGAAAGTGATGAGAAAGTACGAAGTTATGTACATCATCCGCCCAAACATTGAAGATGAGGCTAAAAAAGCCCTAGTTGAGCGTTTCAACACAATCTTAACTGACAATGGTGCGGAGGTTTCTGAATCAAAGGATTGGGGTAAGCGTCGCCTTGCATACGAAATCAATGATTTCCGCGATGGCTACTACCAGCTAATGAACGTTAATGCTGAATCAAAAGCAGTTGACGAATTCACTCGTCTAGCTAAAATCAGCGAAGACATCATCCGTTATATCGTAGTTAAAAACGAAAAATAATAGATAAAGCCATTTTTACCGAGAGGAGTTGATTCTGATGATGAACCGTGTTGTTCTTGTCGGACGTTTGACAAAGGATCCTGATTTACGGTATACCCCGAATGGAGTACCTGTCGCTTCATTCACTCTTGCAGTGAATCGTGCTTTTACGAATCAGCAAGGTGAACGGGAGGCAGATTTCATCAACTGTGTTGTATGGAGAAAGCCTGCTGAAAACGTAGCAAATTTCCTTAAAAAAGGAAGTCTCGCAGGCGTAGACGGCCGAATCCAGACTCGCAGCTATGAAGGCCAGGATGGAAAGCGCGTTTATGTGACGGAAGTCCAGGCTGAAAGTGTGCAATTCCTTGAGCCTAAGAATAGTTCTGGCGGCGGCAGAGGCGACAATACGAATTACGGCGGTCCGAGAGACCAGGATTTCCCATTTGGAAATAACAACAATCAGAATCAACGCCAGGATAATCGTAATCAGGGCGGCTATACTCGTGTGGATCAGGATCCATTCGCAAATGACGGCCAAATCGACATTTCTGATGATGATCTTCCATTCTAATAGTGCCCGATTATCGAACGGATATAAATAAAAAGTAAAAAGCTAAAGGAGGTAAATGACCATGGCTGGAGGACGCAGAGGCGGACGTGCAAAACGTCGTAAGGTTTGCTATTTCACTGCAAACGGAATCACTCACATCGATTATAAAGATGTGGATCTTCTTAAAAAATTCATCTCTGAGCGCGGCAAGATTTTACCACGTCGTGTAACAGGTACTAACGCTAAATACCAACGTAAATTAACGATTGCTATTAAGCGTGCGCGCCAAATGGCATTACTGCCATACGTATCAGGTGAATAATAATTATTGAAAAGACGCCGGTTTTCCGGTGTCTTTTTTATTAGTTTTAAAAGGATATGTCCTTTAACATATTCAGCATCAGTTTGATTCTTTTTTCTAATGAGTAATTCCCCTTTCTTTTGATTTAGATAATACAGGGACAGCCTTTAATCGGGCTCTTCAAACAGCAAGGTTGAACCTGTCTTTAATACTAGCTACAATAGACTTTATGAGTTGTTATTTATGGAGCTGCTTCAAAAAGCCGGGAAAAACAGACTAACCCTTTTCCTCCTTTTTGGACACGCAGTTTAAGGGGTGTAAGAATGAATAATGTACATAAATTAACGGAAGGCGCTGTGCTTTTAGCTGCATTTGCTGTGCTTCTTCTCATTTCCTTGTATGTGCCGATTCTCGGTACCGTTTCTATTTTCTTTTTGGCGCTTCCATTTATTATGTTTGCAGCTAAAAACAATCGGATGAGTGCGGTTGTTTTTTTAACTGGCGGCGTGCTGCTTTCCTTGATTATCGGTTCCATTATGGCTATTCCGCTTGCATTGACATTTGGTCTGACAGGAACGGTGATCGGTGATTTTATCAGAGAAAAAAAAGGAAGGGCATCTTCTTTTATTGCGGGAACGCTTGTATTCCTTGCTAGTTTATTGCTTCAGTATGCAGCGGCTGTAGCCTTATTTAACATCAATTTTATTGAAGAAGGCATTGGGTTAATGGAAGAGTCCATCTCAATGTCTAAAGGAATGCTGGAAGGCATGGGCCAGAATGTGGATGATACGGTCATGGATCAGTTTACTGCTGGTTTGCAAATGATTGAAACCTTAACCCCCAGCTTATTTGTGATGACGGCTGTCATTTCTGTTTTTCTCATTCAGCTGGTTTCTTTCCCAATTGCTAAAAGGTTCGGAATAAATGTTGAAGGCTGGAAGCCCTTTAGGGAGATGAACCTGCCCAAAAGCATCTTGTGGTACTATCTAATCACGATTGTAGCATCGTTTATTTTTAATCCTGCTGAAGGAAGCTACTGGTTCCTGGCACTTGTGAATATTGCGTTTATCCTACAGCTGTTTATGATTATTCAAGGGCTTTCCTTTATTTTCTTCATCAGCCATTTAAAGGGGTTTCCAAGAGCAGTTCCAATCATAGCAACGGTATTTACATTTCTTATCCCATTTCTCCTTTATATTGTGAGGATATTAGGTATAATTGACTTAGGATTCGATTTAAGGCACAAATTAGGAAAAAAGTGATGAATAACACTACTGTTTAGGAGCTGAAAACATGCCTTCGTATTTAGAAAAGCGGTCCATACGCTATCCAATATTTGGATTGATGGGCATAACAGTGGTGCTTCTCGGAATATTGGCGTACTACAATTGGCTTTTTACACTTATAGGGCTGTTTCTGGCCATCCTTCCTTTTTACTACCTTTTTCAGCTTGACCAAAAACAAAGGAAGGAAACGGAAGAATATATCTCTACCTTATCCTACCGGGTAAAAAAAGTCGGCGAAGAAGCTCTTATGGAAATGCCGATCGGGATCATGCTGATTAATGATGATTATTACATTGAATGGACCAATCCCTTTTTAGCATCATGCTTCGATGAAGATACGCTAGTTGGAAGATCGCTTTATGACGTCGCGGACTCGCTTGTTCCACTTATTAAACAAGAGGTAGAAACAGAGATTATTACACTTCACGACCGTAAGTTCCGGGTGATCCATAAACCTGAAGAGCGCCTTTTATACTTTTTTGATGTAACGGAACAGACAGAGATTGAAAAAATGTATCAGGAAGAAAGAACAGTCATTGCTTTTATATTCCTGGATAATTACGATGAGTTAACTCAAGGTATGGATGATCAGACAAAAAGCAGCCTTAATAGCCTTGTTACCCAGATTTTAAATAAGTGGGCGCAGGATAATGGTGTTTTCTTAAAAAGGGTTTCATCTGAAAGGTTCATTGCTGTTTTTAATGAACACATCCTTCAGCTTCTTGAAAAAGGAAAATTCACTATCCTTGATGATGTTAGGGAAACAACATCCAAACAAAATGTGCCCCTTACTTTAAGTATTGGTGTCGGAACGGGTGTTTCCTCACTTCCTGAACTTGGTTCTCTTGCTCAGTCCAGCCTGGATCTGGCTTTGGGCCGAGGCGGCGATCAGGTGGCTATTAAACAGACAAATGGAAAGGTTAAATTCTTTGGCGGAAAAACCAATCCTGTTGAGAAACGGACCAGAGTCCGTGCACGCGTGATCTCGCATGCTTTAAAGGAACTTATCTCCGAGAGTGACAAAGTAATTATTATGGGTCATAAGAGTCCTGATATGGATGCCATAGGAGCAGCCATCGGGATACAAAAAGTGGCGCGTATGAATCAGCGTGAAGGTTACGTTGTTGTGAATTTCAATGAATTGGATACAGGTGTCAGAAGGATGATGAAGGAAATTGAAAAGAATGAAGAGCTCTTTTCGAAATTCATCACCCCTGAACAGGCTTTGGAAATGGCAACAGATGACACCTTGCTTGTTGTGGTTGATACCCATAAGCCTTCCATGGTGATTGAAGAGAAATTGCTCCATAAAATTGAACATGTTGTGGTGATCGACCATCACCGCAGGGCAGAAGAGTTTATTCATAATCCTCTTCTTGTCTATATGGAGCCATACGCCTCTTCAACAGCAGAGCTTGTGACAGAGCTTCTCGAATACCAGCCGAAAAACGGCAAAATTGAAATGCTCGAAGCAACAGCACTGTTGGCCGGCATCATTGTGGATACGAAGAGCTTTTCATTAAGAACAGGCTCAAGAACGTTTGATGCGGCCTCCTATCTGCGCGGGCAGGGTGCGGATACAGTACTTGTCCAAAAGTTCTTAAAAGAGGATGTAGACACCTATATCAAGCGTGCAAAACTGATTGAAACCGTTCAATTCTACCGGGATGGAATTGCCATTGCCAAAGGGCAGCCAGACCAGGTTTTTGATCAGGTGCTGATTGCACAGACAGCTGATACACTGCTGACAATGGACGGTGTCGTAGCATCCTTTGTTATTTCGAACCGTTCAGAGAACATGATTGGTGTGAGCGCACGTTCCCTCGGGGATATCAATGTTCAGGTTATCATGGAAAACCTGGAAGGCGGAGGGCACTTAACAAACGCTGCCACCCAGCTGCATGATGCAACGCTTGATGATGTTGAAATCCGATTAAAAATGGCTATAGATGAATATTTTGAAGGGAGAAAAAAAGAATGAAGGTTATCTTTTTAAAAGACGTTAAAGGCAAAGGAAAAAAAGGCGAAGTTAAAAATGTAGCAGACGGCTATGCCCATAACTTTTTGATTAAACAAGGGCTCGCTGTTGAAGCCAACCAGTCGAATGTAAGCAGCCTGAATGCCCAAAAGAAAAAAGAAGAAAAGCTTGCTGCAGAAGAGCTTGCTGATGCGAAAAAATTAAAAGAAACACTGGAGAAGCTTACAGTTGAATTTTCTACTAAAGCTGGTGAAGGCGGGCGCCTTTTCGGCTCCATCACAAGCAAGCAAATTGCGGAGGAACTTCAAAAAACGCATAAAATTAAAATTGACAAGCGGAAAATTGAAATGGATGATGCGATCCGTTCTCTAGGCTATACAAAGGTTCCAGTTAAGCTTCATACTGAAGTAATGGCTACATTGAATGTCCATGTAAAAGAGGCAAACTAAAAATAGCAGACAGCCTCTTTGGGGAACACACTAATATTGGAAGTAGATTTTGCGAATAAACATGTTAAAATAAAAGGGTTGAGTAAAAATGTGATCAGTTTCTGCTGGTCACATTTTTTAAAGGAATGATAATTTTACTTAGAGCCAAAGCCCTTATATTTTATATATAAATAATTTAAATTCCAGATATATAAGCGCTGTTATTTAGGCGCTTCTACTTTTAAGAAGGTACTATCCAGCTTCAGCACCCAGGGGTTCGAGGTATCACCCCTGAGCAAGGTGCTTACGCTTTTAATTTAAGGAGGTTTGAATAGATGAGTGATTTATTTGCAGATCGGCTCCCGCCTCAGAATATAGAAGCGGAACAGGCAGTGCTTGGGGCAATCTTTCTTGAACCCTCCTCTCTTACGTTAGCATCAGAGATATTAATACCTGAGGACTTCTATCGGGCGGCTCACCAGAAGATTTACAATGTAATGCTCAAGCTGAGCGACCAGGGAAAAGCGGTCGATTTAGTAACTGTAACAGAAGAACTTAGTGCAGCAAAGCTACTGGAGGATACCGGAGGAGTCAGCTATTTAAGTGAACTGGCTGGATCTGTTCCAACAGCGGCAAATATTGAGTACTATGCCAAGATCGTCGAAGAAAAAGCATTGCTTCGCCGTTTGATCAGGACAGCAACCGGGATTGCCCAGGACGGGTATACCCGTGAAGATGAAGTTGAAGTTCTCTTGGGAGAAGCCGAGAAAAATATCATGGAGGTAGCACAGCGGAAAAATGCAGGTGCCTTTCATAATATTAAAGATGTTCTTGTGCGTACCTACGATAATATTGAGGAAATGCATAACCGCAAAGGCGATATTACAGGGATTGCGACAGGATTTACCGAGCTGGATCGAATGACAGCAGGCTTTCAGAGAAACGATCTAATCATCGTGGGTGCCCGTCCGTCCGTGGGTAAAACAGCCTTTGCTCTGAATATTGCCCAAAACGTCGCGACAAAAACGGGTGAAAATGTAGCCATTTTCAGTTTGGAGATGGGGGCAGAACAGCTTGTTATGCGTATCCTTTGTGCGGAAGGAAATATTGATGCCCAAAGGCTTCGTACAGGCTCCCTGACAGATGAGGATTGGGGAAAGCTTACGATGGCAATGGGAAGCCTATCTAATGCAGGGATTTTTATTGATGATACCCCTGGGGTGCGAATTACAGATATCCGTTCCAAATGCCGCCGTCTAAAGCAGGAGCATGGACTTGGTATGATTCTTATTGATTACTTGCAATTAATCCTGGGAAGCGGGCGCTCCGGAGAAAACCGCCAGCAGGAAGTATCTGAGATCTCCCGTTCCTTAAAGCAATTGGCACGTGAGCTGCAAGTGCCGGTTATCGCTCTTTCCCAGCTTTCGCGTGGAGTGGAACAGCGACAGGATAAACGGCCAATGATGTCCGATATCCGAGAATCCGGAAGTATTGAGCAGGATGCCGATATTGTGGCATTCCTATATCGTGATGACTACTATGATAAAGAATCAGAGGACAAAAATATTATCGAAATTATTATCGCTAAACAGCGTAACGGTCCTGTTGGCACGGTGCAGCTAGCATTTGTGAAAGAGTATAATAAATTCGTAAACTTGGAGAAACGATTTGATGATTCATTTGCTCCGCCTGGCGCATAAATAAGGAAAAGGGCTTGCATGAACTGCTTGCCCTTTTTTATTTTCATAGTTTCATGGTTTTACGAACGTATTTTTATATTTTTATTAAAAATGTTCGTGTTTTATTGACTATACTACTTTGCCTTGTTAAACTAAAGTGGTTGAAATGAGTTACTTAATTATGGCCGATTAACAGAGTCTATTTTAAATGAGTGAATAGAAATTTTAAAACCATGGGATTCCCGGAGGTGCTTTTTTATGTCATCAGTAGTTGTAGTTGGAACACAGTGGGGCGATGAAGGAAAAGGAAAAATCACTGACTTCCTTTCTGAAAATGCAGAAGTAATCGCCCGCTATCAAGGCGGAAACAATGCGGGGCATACAATCAAGTTCAATGGCGAAACATATAAGCTGCATTTAATTCCATCTGGAATATTCTATAGCGATAAAATTTGCACGATTGGAAACGGTATGGTTGTTGATCCAAAAGCGCTCGTAAAAGAGCTGGCTTATCTTCATGATAAAGGTGTGACAACAGAAAACCTGCGCATCAGCAATCGCGCACATGTCATCCTTCCTTATCACCTGAAGCTCGATGAGGTAGAAGAAGAGCGCAAAGGCGCCAACAAGATTGGTACAACGAAAAAAGGAATTGGCCCTGCTTATATGGATAAAGCAGCCCGTAATGGAATTCGAATCGCAGATCTTCTTGACCGTGAAGTATTTGAAGAAAAGCTTGCGCGCAATCTTGAAGAGAAAAATCGCCTTCTTGAGCGTTTCTATGAAACAGAAGGATTTAAAATGGAAGATATTCTCGATGAATACTACGAATATGGCCAGCAAATTAAACATTATGTGTGCGACACATCCGTAGTTCTAAACGATGCATTGGATGAAGGCCGCCGTGTGCTATTTGAAGGGGCACAAGGGGTTATGCTTGATATCGACCAGGGTACCTACCCTTTTGTTACTTCATCTAACCCAGTAGCTGGAGGCGTAACAATCGGTTCTGGAGTAGGTCCTACAAAAATCAAGCATGTAGTTGGTGTTTCAAAGGCTTATACAACCCGTGTTGGAGACGGTCCTTTCCCAACTGAGCTTGATAACGAGATCGGCAACCAGATTCGTGAAGTAGGCCGTGAATACGGTACAACCACTGGCCGTGCCCGCCGTGTTGGCTGGTTTGACAGCGTTGTTGTCCGTCATGCCCGCCGCGTGAGCGGAATTACAGATCTATCTCTTAACTCCATCGATGTATTAACAGGCATCGAAACGTTGAAAATCTGTGTAGCTTACCGCCATAACGGTCAAGTGATTGAAGAATTCCCAGCAAGCTTAAAAGTGTTGGCTGAATGTGAGCCTGTTTACGAAGAGCTTCCAGGCTGGACGGAAGACATTACTGGCTGCAAATCACTGGATGAGCTTCCGGTAAATGCCCGCCATTACCTGGAGCGTGTGGCCCAGCTGACAGGAATCCCATTATCCATCTTCTCTGTAGGTCCGGATCGCACGCAAACAAACGTTGTCCGCAGCCCTTGGAGACAGAACTAAGAAATGATTGAAAAGCCCTAATGTGAGTTAGGGCTTTTTTGTTTGTTCTTTTACAAAGAATGAGCCTCGATAAGGAAAAACAATTAAATGGTGAAATTTATGGAGTAGAATATCTGACTTTGGGGAATAGAACGTAATAATTGAGGTATAATTGCTTTTTAATAGCAGCAGAAACAGGCGGAAATCAACAGGAAAGTTTAACTGAGTATAATTTTATAAGAAATTTTTCAAAAAAGTTATTGCGCTTTTATAAATCTCTATGATATTATAAAAAGCGTCGTCACAGAGACGATCTAATATGAGCCATTAGCTCAGTCGGTAGAGGATTTTAAAATTTGCAGCATCGAAGCGAGTCATCCTCGAATAGCAAACTTTTAAAATTTGCGACAAAGAACGCAGGGCTTTGGAGCACATCTGCAAATAAAATTTAGGCAATAATATTAGCTTTGAGCCATTAGCTCAGTCGGTAGAGCATCTGACTTTTAATCAGAGGGTCGAAGGTTCGAGTCCTTCATGGCTCACCATTTTATCTTTTATATGGCCCCTTGGTCAAGCGGTTAAGACACCGCCCTTTCACGGCGGTAACACGGGTTCGAATCCCGTAGGGGTCATGGCAAATAACCGTCAGCAAAAGGCTGGCAAGTCCAGCTAACTTGTTGGCGGTTATTATTGGTCCGGTAGTTCAGTTGGTTAGAATGCCTGCCTGTCACGCAGGAGGTCGCGGGTTCGAGTCCCGTCCGGACCGCCATTTATTTTACATAGTTTTAATTAGGCTCAGTAGCTCAGTCGGTAGAGCAAAGGACTGAAAATCCTTGTGTCGGCGGTTCGATTCCGTCCTGAGCCATCCCAAAAAAGAGTATGAAATCATTCATACTCTTTTTTTGTTACATTTTTGTAATATAACTAGTTTTCTACTATTTATCCAGTGTAAAAGTTTAACGTCTCTTCTTTTTTTCTTCTCTTCTCTTTCGTATTCTCTAGAAACCTTTATATATAGGGATTTTCTCCTATTTTTCTTACCGCTATTTCGACAAAAAATTCTTGATTCCTTCCAATTAATCCCCTATAAAAGTAACAAAATGTCAGTAATTATACATTTTTGTTACATTACAGAGTCTATTAATCTAATTGATACTCTATATGGTAAAGTAAATATTGTGAAAAAATTTAGGTAAATAAATTAGTAGTTACATAGCACTAAATGAAAGTGTGTTTGTTACCGTAGTCTAGGGGGATGTAACAATGTTTAAATGGGTGAAGAGTTTAAATTTAGCTACAGAATATACAGCTAAGAGCTTTAGAAATATAATGAATAAGACAGTTGCAACTGGGTTCGCAGCAGCAGCTTTAACGTTTGCAGGCGGAGCCTCTGCCCTGGCAAATGATGATAAGCTAATGACCGTTTACTATGTCTATAAGGACGATCAGTATATCGGAACTGTCTCGGACAAAGAAATAATCGTGAACATGGTCGATTCTAAAATTAAAGAGCTTGAAGGCTCTTATAAAGGTTTAAAGTTATCGCTTGGTTCTGATCTGTCTTTTATTCCTGAACAAGTATTTGAGTCCAACTCTGAGGTTAATAACTCAGAGGCAGTGAACGAAATAAAAGATGATCTTGAAGTTCAGGCTGAATCATCTGCACTGATCATTGGAGGCAAGGCTGTCGCTTATGTTAATAATGCAGAGCAGGCGAAAGCTGTACTTGCTAAAATTAAAGCTTCCTATGTACCTGAGAAAGAATTAAAGGCTCTGGAAGAAAGAAAAGCTTCCGTTAATACTCCTTTACCACAGCTGAGAGAAAATGAAACACGTATTTTAGACGTTCGATTTAGTGAGGATGTTTCATTTTCAGAAGCAAAAGTGAAGCCAGACATGATTATTAGTGTAGAAGAAGCCGTAAAACTTCTTCAAAAAGGAACTTTAGAAGAAAAGAAATACCTTGTACAAGCGGGGGATGCTCTAAGCAGCATAGCAAATGCCCATAACCTTGACATGAAGCAGTTAATAGAGTTAAACAAGGAACTAAAGGGAGATTCAGTCCTAAAAGTTGGACAAGAATTGAATGTTACCGTCCATAAGCCATATGTAAAGGTTATTGTTGAAAAAGAAGTTTTCAAAAAAGAAGAGATTTCTTATGAGAAAGAAGTAATTGAAGACAGCAGCCTCCCTAAAGGTGATACAAAGGTGAAGCAAGAAGGGAAAGATGGTGTACGTGCTGCAACATATTTGATTTCGGAAGAAAATGGACAAACCATTAAAAAAGAGTTATTAGAAGAAAAAGTCCTTGAAGAACCTGTTAAGCATATTGTCATTAAAGGAACAAAGGTAATTCCATCCAGAGGTGAAGGAAGTTTTGCCTACCCTGCAGTCGGCGGATATATTTCCAGTAAGATGGGGTACCGCTGGGGTAAAATGCATAAAGGAATTGATATTGCACGTCCAAGCGACCGGACGATCAAAGCAGCAGATAATGGTACAGTCGTTTCTGCAGGCTGGGATGGTGGTTATGGAAACAAAATTGTGATTGATCACAATAATGGATTCCGTACCGTTTATGCTCATTTGGATTCGCTTAGTGTAAGCGCTGGCCAGACAGTTTCAAAAGGGTCAAAGATTGGTGTAATGGGGACGACTGGAGATTCTACAGGGGTTCATCTTCATTTTGAGCTTTATAAAAATGGAAAGATGGAAGATCCCCTAAAATATATAAGTAAATAAATGATGTTAAAAGTCTCTAGTTTTATACTAGAGACTTTTATAGTTAAGAATAGTCTGTACAGCCCTCATTTTCAGGTCTAATGAATTTTGTCCAGTCCAGGAGAAAAGCCATCTTTTTCAAATAGATGAATTCCCACTTATAAAATGGTAAAGTAAAGTAGAGAACATATGATTTAAACTGAATTCTACTGCTCCAAAAATAAATAATTGATGCAAGAAAAAGGAGATAGGTATGGATAAAAAAATTCTAGTTGTAGACGACGAGAAACCAATTGCAGATATTCTGCAATTCAATTTAAAAAAGGAAGGCTATGAGGTTGTTTGCGCATATGACGGCAATGATGCCTTGGACAAGGTAGAGGAAATTAAACCGGATTTAATTCTACTTGATATCATGCTGCCGCAAAGAGATGGCATTGAAGTATGCCGCGAAGTGCGCAAAAAGTATGATATGCCAATTATTATGCTAACAGCAAAGGATTCTGAAATCGATAAGGTTCTGGGTCTTGAACTCGGAGCAGATGATTACGTTACAAAGCCTTTCAGCACAAGAGAGTTAATTGCCCGTGTGAAAGCCAATTTAAGGCGCCATCAGCAAATCGCTTCAAAGTCAGAAGAAGAGGAAGAAACAAATGAAATCGAGGTAGGATCACTTATTATCCACCCGGATGCATATGTGGTTTCTAAACGCGGAGAAACGATTGAATTAACCCATCGTGAATTTGAACTTCTTCATTACTTGGCTAAGCATATTGGACAAGTAATGACAAGGGAGCATTTGCTGCAGACTGTTTGGGGCTATGATTATTATGGCGATGTCCGGACAGTTGACGTAACTGTAAGGCGATTGCGCGAGAAAATTGAGGATAATCCAAGCCACCCGACGTGGATTGTAACAAGACGAGGAGTCGGTTATTACTTGCGGAATCCTGAACAGGAGTAAAAATTTAAATGCAAAAGGTTGGTTTTTTTCGATCCATTCACCTAAAGTTTGTGATTATATATGTCCTTCTCATTCTAGTTGCCATGCAAATTATCGGCGTTTATTTTGTCAGGCAACTGGAATCCACTTTAAAGGACAACTTTAAAGATACCATTCAGGAACGGGTTAATTTGCTTGCTTATTACCTGGAAGAGCAGATGACCAAGGAAAGGCTGCCGGATGAAGATGGCCCTACATTGGAGGAAGACGTCCACAGGTTACTAAGGGATTACTATTCTACTGATATTACAGAGGTCCGTGTCATTGAAGGAGACACGCTCAAAATATTGGGAACTTCGGACCCGGACAACCAGGGCGTTGTGGGTCAAAGATCTACTGATAATTTAATCAAAATGGCCATAGCAACCTCTCAGCAGGTACCTGAGGATTATGTTGACCCCTTTGGCAATCGGGTATGGGTGCTCGTAACGCCTATTAAAAATAATGGGGATGTTATCGGAGCCATTTATCTTGTTGCAAAAATAGAAAACATCTATGACCAGATGAGGCAGATCAATAATATCTTCTCCACTGGTACAGC
Source organism: Bacillus sp. ISL-47 (assembly GCF_018613175.1). Classification (NCBI taxonomy): domain Bacteria; kingdom Bacillati; phylum Bacillota; class Bacilli; order Caryophanales; family Bacillaceae; genus Bacillus; species Bacillus sp. ISL-47. The sequence goes on from NZ_JAGGQS010000008.1 coordinate 41,158, forward strand.
AATCGCGCTGGCTATTACAGCAGTATTGGGCATTCTTTTAGCCCAGACGATAACACGCCCTATTTCAGATATGAGAAAACAAGCCCTTGCCATGGCTAAGGGAAACTTCTCCCGCAAGGTTAAGGTTTATGGTTATGATGAAATTGGCCAATTGGCCATTACCTTTAACAGCTTAACAAAGAAGCTGCAGGAAGCCCAGGCAACTACGGAGGGAGAACGTCGCAAGCTTTCCTCTGTCCTCTCCTATATGACAGACGGGGTGATTGCAACAGACCGCAAAGGGCGCGTGATCTTAATTAATGAGCCTGCAGCAAAAATGCTGAATGTTTCACGTGAAACGGTGCTGTCTTCTTCTATTGATTCCTTACTTGGACTAGAAGAGGAATACACCTTTGAGGAGCTCCTTAATGAACGTGATTCTGTAATTCTGGATTATAGCAATAAAACAAATACACTGATCCTGCGTGCCAATTTTTCAGTCATTCAAAAAGAAACTGGATTTGTAAATGGATTAATAACCGTTCTGCATGACATTACTGAGCAGGAGAAAATTGATATGGAACGCCGTGAGTTTGTGGCCAATGTATCACATGAACTTCGAACCCCGCTCACTACGATGAGAAGTTATCTGGAGGCACTTGCAGAAGGAGCTTGGAAAGACGAAGAGATTGCTCCAAACTTCCTGGATGTCACTCAAAATGAAACGGAGCGCATGATCCGACTTGTAAATGATTTGCTTCAGCTTTCAAAAATGGACAGCAAGGATTATCGGCTCACAAAGGAATGGATTGATTTTATCTTCTTCTATAACAGGATTATTGACCGGTTTGAAATGACCAAACAGCAGAATGTAACTTTTGAAAGAAGGCTTCCTGACCATTCAGCTTTTGTAGAAATAGATGAAGACAAACTGACCCAGGTGCTATATAATATCATTTCAAATGCGCTGAAATACTCTCCTGAAGGTGGAAAAGTGACCTTTAGTATCGAAGAAAAAGATGAATTTATCATTGTCAGTGTTTCAGACGAGGGTGTGGGCATTCCGAAAGAAAACATTGATAAGATTTTTGAACGTTTTTATCGAGTGGATAAAGCGAGAACCAGAAAGCTCGGCGGAACGGGTCTTGGACTGGCCATTGCGAAAGAAATGGTGGAAGCGCATGGCGGAGAGATTTGGGCAACCAGTACGGAAGGAAAAGGAACAACGATTTCATTTAGCCTTCCTTATGTTCGAACGGAAGAGGATGATTGGGAATGACATATGAAAATATTAAAACCATCATACTAACCATCCTGGTTGCGACAAGTGCGCTGTTAACCTGGAATCTTTGGACGTACCAGCCAAACTACGAAACAATGGAACAGACCAATACGGTACAGGAAGTAGCGATAGCAGCTAAAAAAGATGTTAGCAAAATTGTCAGACCGGATACTCTTCTGTTTCACCATGGCAGCAACCAACATTATGGTACGGTTAGCCCAAGCGAAATAGAAAAAACGATTAAAGAAATCAGCAGATGGAATTTTACTGATTTTGAAAATATCACTTCTCAAGTAGATGGAATCCCCTCTTTTGTTCATAATGAGGGGAAAGCAGTCATTGTTTACCCTGATTCTATTCCGATAGAATTGTATAAAACCGTCATCAAAGTTGACGATAAGGATCTCACTAATTTTCAATTTGATCGAATAGTAATAGATGTTGAAGAACCTCAAAAGGAAGATGGGATTGTCTATTTCGTTTCCTTAGACAGCCAGCAGGTCTATAGAAGCCATGTACCTGCATCTTTTATTCAGAATTTCAAAAACAAATTCTTTAAGTACCGTCCGGAGTACAAAGAGTATTTTTCATATCCAGTTTCAAGTTCAAGAACCCTGTTCTTGCCAGCACATGACACAAAAATGGCTAGGTATCAGTATTTGTCAAAAGAGCTGGACTCGGAAAAATATAAAAATGCTTTATTCAGTGACCCAAGTGTAGTCCAGAAAAACTATCAGCCGTCAGAAGAAGAATATAATGATAATGTTAGCTTGCTTCGAGTGAATTTTGATAAAAATACACTTCGATATGTAAAGCTGGCGGCCGGCAATAATCCAACCATTCAGTCTACAGATCTTTTAAAAAAGAGCATTGATTTTGTAAACGAACATGCTGGATGGACGGATAATTACCAATTTGCCGAAATGAATGAACTTAGCCATCGGGTAACATTCCGTCTTTATGATTCTTCGGGCTATCCGGTTTTTAGCGATGATCCAAAGATTTCTGAGATTCGCCAAGTTTGGGGACAAAATGAGGAATATTTGCGAAGCAACTTTCAGCTTGGCTTACGTACAGAATCCACTGAAGTATCTTTAAGTTCTGGGAAATCAGTCATCAAGTACTTGGAAAAGCTTGAAGGGTTTGATTCCAAAAACTTGGAGGATATTGCATTGGGATACAAAATGATCAAAGACTCCCAAAACATGTTTGTTCGGTTAGAGCCTTCCTGGTTTTATCTCTATGAAGGCGAATGGAAAAGTATCTCACTTGATGAAACAGGAGGTATGAATAATGGATTGGAGTAAGATCAAAACAATCTTTATTTTAACCTTCCTGGTTTTGGATATCTATTTAATGTATGAGTTTTTTAAACTGAAGGATGCAAGCCAGTATGAGCCTATGGCACAGGCTTCTTTTGAAAAGCGGCTCAAGACAGATGAAATTGAATTTGATGTGGATCTCCCAAAAAACAATCCAAAAGACAGATATTTAAGCGCCAAACCGATGGTTTTTGATATCGAAGAAATGGAAGAAGCGAAAAAAACGAAGCTGAAAGGACAGGAGATAACGATTACTGAAGGAACAGTCCTTAACTCAGTCCTGAATGAACCTTATAAAATCAGCGAGAAATTTAATCCTTCTGAATTGAATTCATTTATTAAAAACAAGGTTTTATATGGAGACCAATATCGTTTTTGGGAGAAGAGCAAAAACAGCAATACACTGACTTATTATCAGCAATTTGAAGATAAAATGTTTTATATGAATTTAAATGGTGAGCTAACTTTCTACTTAAATGAGGAAAATGAAATTGTATCTTATAAGCAGACAATGCTGGAGGATATTGAAGAAATGCAGGAAAGAGAAAAAGTGATTCAGCCAATAAAGGCGATTGAAACACTTTCTGAAAATGGCTCGCTGCAGCCAAAATCCAAGATTACCAATGTGGAACTCGGATATTTTACTCTTGTGCATTCAAGCTCATCTCTAGTATTAACTCCTGCTTGGCGATTCGTCATTAATGGAGAGGAAAACTTATTTGTCCATGCCTTCGAGGGGCAGATTATTCAGTTAACCAACGAAGAGAAAAAATTAGTGGAGTGAGAGAAAATGTCTTTGCAATTCAGCGTTCTCGCGAGCGGCAGTACTGGGAATGCGATCTTTGTCGAGACGGAGGAACATTCCTTTCTGGTTGATGCCGGCTTAAGCGGAAAGCAAATGGAAGCCTTATTTCAACAGATTGACCGGGATATGGGGAAGCTTTCAGGAATTTTAGTGACACACGAGCACAGTGACCATATAAAAGGTGTAGGCATTCTTGCAAGAAAATATAATTTGCCGGTATATGCCAATGAAAAAACCTGGCAGGCAATGGACAGTTTAATTGGACAAGTTCCAGTTGACCAAAAGTTCCATTTCGATATGGAAACTGTTAAGACTTTCGGTTCCCTGGATATTGAATCTTTTGGCGTTTCCCACGATGCGGCTGATCCCATGTTTTATGTGTTCCATCAGGATGGGAAAAAGCTTGTTTTAATTACCGATACAGGTTATGTAAGTGATCGTATGAAAGGCCTTATCTCGAATGCTGAGGCTTATGTGTTTGAGAGCAATCATGATGTCCAGATGCTTCGCATGTGCCGATATCCATGGAACATAAAAAGAAGAATCCTCAGCGATGTGGGACATGTATCCAATGAAGATGCTGCCCTTGCTATGAGTGAAGTGGCTGGAGACCGCACAAAAAGCTTTTATCTAGCCCACTTGAGTCTTGATAATAATATTAAGGACCTGGCCAGAATGTCGGTTACCCAGACGCTTGAGAGCCGAGGCATCATTGTAGGTGAGCAGTTCGATCTCTACGATACTGATCCCAAGGTACCAACTATTTTAACGGCAGTTTAATAAAAAAAAGGAGTGCGCTCAGATCTTTAGATCTGCTGTGCATTCCTTTTTTTCATTAGGCTGTTTTTAAAAATTTTAAACAAAAGTATGAACAAAGTCGTAAGATTGCCTGAGTTTGTGCCTTTTAATTAGATTTTTAAAATCGAGAGAGTATAATATTGGGTATAAAGGAAGAATAAATTTTAGCATTCATATCTTAAACGGCTTTTTCCAGCACTGCGGGAAGCTGGCGTTTCGGTAATTTATAAAGAAAGGATTGGTACGGCTTGGGTTATTATGATCAAGATCATCAGAACCGTTATAAAGGACAAAAAGGCAACAAAGGCGGATATTTTCTGGCCAGCCTTGTAGGCATTATATTAGGGGCAATTCTTGTCATTGTTGCGGTACCTAAACTATCCGATTATAACGTACTCCCTTATACGGTTGAACCCGATGAGGAGTTAAAGGAAGATGCGGATGGCAACAATGGCAATGCCAATGTTCAAAATGTCTCGCTTGATGTGGTGACCGGTGTAACCAAGGCTGTCGATAAGGCAGGTGATGCAGTTGTGAGCATTACCAACATCCAAACAGCCGGATTTTGGTCAAACGAAAATAATGGCGGCGGACAACCTGCTGGAACAGGTTCAGGGGTCATTTATAAAAAAGAAGGAAATACAGCATTCATTGTCACGAATCACCATGTCGTTGAAGGAGCTCAAGAACTTGAAGTAAGTTTGCCAGATGGCACAAAGATTCCTGCAAGGCTGGTCGGCAGCGATATATGGACTGACCTGGCTGTACTTGAAGTAGAAGCAAAGGAAATTAAGACTGTAGCTGAATTTGGGGATTCGGATACTTTAAAGCCAGGGGAACCTGTTATAGCTATAGGGAATCCTCTTGGACAATTCTCTGGCTCAGTAACTCAGGGAATTATCTCAGGAGTAGAACGCGCGGTACCAGTTGATATTGACCAAAACGGAACAGTCGATTGGCAGGCAGAGGTTCTCCAGACGGATGCTGCCATCAATCCGGGAAACAGCGGCGGAGCATTAGTTAACATCAGCGGCCAGTTAATTGGCATTAATTCCATGAAGATAGCACAGAATGCAGTTGAAGGAATTGGCTTAGCAATCCCTATTAACTATGCACGGCCAGTAATAGATGACCTTGAAAAGTTTGGCGAGGTAAGGCGGCCATATATGGGGATTCAGTTAACTTCCGTTAGTGATATTCCTGGCTACTATCAGCAGGAAGCATTGAAACTGCCTAAGGATGTTAAATCAGGGGTTGCCATTACGCAAGTAGAACCTAACTCTCCAGCTGCACAGGCCGGATTGAAAGAGATGGATGTCATAGTTGAGATGGATGGACAAGAAATAAAAGATATCATCGAACTGCGCCAGCACCTCTACACGAAAAAAGCAGTTGGAGAACAAATGAAGATTAAGTTTTACCGAGAGGGCAAATTGCAGGAAACAACCATAAAACTGAGCGGCGAGACATTTTAAGCAATTACGGAAAGAATAAACGGGGAAGCGAATACGCTTTCCTGTTTTTTATTGTTTTGTTAAGATGAGATGTGGATAAGTTGTATACATAGGCAAAATAATAATTATCCACAGGAGCGCTAAAAAAAGAAGGCTCCGGCTTGAAAGGAGAGCTGGGTAAAATGATTTACTGTTGTGAAGAACATGTTGATCTGGCAATAGATGTAGTCGTTGATGAGTACGAAACATTCCCGCAATTAACAAAAATTGAAGAGGAAAAAAAGTTATCAACAACCTGTGAATATTGTCAAAATAACGCAATATATGTTGTAGCGAACGAATGATCTCATACAAGATGTGGATGAAAATTGTGGACATGTGGATAACTTATGTGGATATCTTGTTTGTAAAGTGAGGACGAGCTGTGAATATCTCAATTATTACAGTAGGAAAGCTTAAAGAAAAATACTTAAAGCAAGGAATTGACGAATACTTAAAAAGGCTGTCGGCATATGCCAAAATGGAAATCATCGAAGTTCCTGACGAAAAGGCCCCTGAAGAACTAAGTGAAACGGAGATGATTCAGGTTAAGCAAAAAGAGGCTGAGCGGATTCTTTCTAAGATCCACCCTGATGCTCATGTCATTGCGTTAGCTATTGAGGGCAAAATGAAATCATCAGAGGAACTCGCCGACTCACTAGATAAGCTGGCTACATACGGTAAAAGCAAAGTTGCTTTTGTCATCGGCGGCTCCCTCGGCCTCAGCCAGGAAGTCCTCCAGCGTGCTGATGAAAAACTCTCTTTTTCAAAAATGACCTTTCCCCATCAGCTTATGAAACTAATCCTGCTGGAGCAGGTTTATCGGGCATTTCGGATTAATCGGGGTGAACCGTACCATAAATAGAGGCAAAAAAATCTGAAGATAAGGTGGATATTTGCCATTTGAAGCAGAGATAGAAGGTGTTGATAAGCCTTCTTTTTCTGTTTCTAAATATAGCATGTGGATAAGTGTAAACGTGTTTGAAAGGTTAACTTCCGTAAAATCAAATTCAAGTTCAACCTCATCAATTTGACGTCGATGATTATTTGTTCGTCCAACGGTGATCTGTTTAACCAAAAGCTGTAGTAATTGCTTTTGTTTATCTCTAGTAGAGGACGTATAGACTTCTACAAATTTTTCTAGGAGAAGATGTACCAATTCTGGAGGAATAACTTTTGTATCAAATTTAGTTATTTCCGTTATTAAATTATTCCTCTTTTGTTCAATTGCACTCTTTTCAATAGCCACTTGCTGTAAGCGTTCTTGCAAAACCGCAACAGGAAAAAGATTTTGTTCAAAAGCTTCTAGATATCTATTCTGAAGTACTAGTGTTTCCTCTAACTTTGAATCAGTTTCTTCCAGTTCTTCTTTAAGTTTTTTTATGGATTCAATTGAGTGTTTTGTTAGTGAGTTAATAGTTTCATCAAACTTTTCTTTATTGGATAAAAAGCTCTCTATACGTTGGAACAGAGCGTTTTCAGCATCATATGCTTTAACTGAATTGGCTTTACAGGCTGCTGATCCCTTGTTGTGAAAATCACTGCAAACATAATATCTGTGCTTTCTTTTGGTACCGTCGCTTAAAGTGTAAGTAGTAATTGAAGGTACCATCCCTTGTCCGCAATCAGGACAGCGTAAAATCTTGCTCAATAGAAACGGTTCGTTGGATTGTCTTTGCTTGAACGATTTACTTTTCCTTCGAGATTGAACAAGACTCCAAAGTTCATCATTGATAATCGCTTCATGCTGACCTTCTACTAAAATGGGATTATCATTTCTGCCTCTTCTTCTCTTCTTATCCCAGTTTTCAACCTTTAACCAGCTAATTTTTCCGTTATAGACTGGGTTATCTAAAATAGTTGCCACTCCATTTATAGAAAAATGACGATCACGTTTGGTTCGATACCCATTTTTATTAAGCTGATTTGCAATGGCTTTTAAACCTTTTCCTTGGGAATAAAGAGTGTATATCAGTTTAACTACTTCAGCTTCCTCTTTGTTTTTTACGAGTTCCTTTTCAATAGAATCATAACCAAATATAACACCGCCATTCCATGAACCTTCTAAGGCTCGTTGTTTCATACCAAGTTTAACGTTCTCAGACAATGTATTTCTTTCCATTTCGGCAATAGAAGCCATCAGCTGAACGACTAGACGGCCTATTGGACTACTGGTATCAAAGTTCTCGGAATAAGAGATAAACTTTACTCCGTAATCTTCAAATTTGTCTAACAAAGTAAGAGTATCTAACATATTCCGCGATAAACGTGATATTTTCCATACAAGTACAGCCTGAAATTTTTCCTGTTCAACGTCTGCTACAAGTCTTTGCATAGCAGGGCGGCCGGTGATATTCTTTCCAGAAATCCCTTCATCCACATACTCGTCGACGATTTCCCAATTATAAAGTTGTGCATATTGTCGTAGAGTTTGTAATTGAGCGCTAATACTATAGCCTTCCGAGGCTTGTTCTTCAGTACTTACCCTTACATAAATAGCTACTTTTTTTATATCCATCTCATTACCTCCTTCAAGTTGATTTTACAATGAAATATTAGAAAGGAGAAATGAAGGTTCTGAAATAGCTTCATCATATTCTTTACGAATTGTCATAAGAATACTACTTAATGTCAACGTGTTTACCATTAGAACGCCCATATTTTTAAGTGTAACAGTTTCTACTCCCTTCTCTTTAACAAAGAATTAGTCTTTAATTTAATTGAACGACATTCTTCAAAATAACCCCTTAATTTCCAATTTATGATAAAATTTTCTTTAAGGAGGTGGTTATCTTGGCTCAAATTCCATTTGCTGACACTAACAATTCCTTGTCAGTTGAAGTCCAATTGAAACATGCTGCTGATGTGTTTCTGGTGGATAGTATCAACTTCCAACACTATAAAGCTGGACGGAAATTCAAGTATTATGGCGGCCACTACACTCGCACGCCTGTAAATATTTCTGTCGAAGGAGCTGGAAGGTGGTATCTTATTGTCCATGGTGGAGGACAGTACAAATACCGATTCTATTAATATTTATCTTTTTGATCTACCGATTTATTTCGGTAGTTTCTTTTATCATTTAAACTACGGTTCAAAAAAAGCGATTGCTTTAAATATATTCGTCCTAAAGATGGAAGACTTATATTCAAAATCAAAGTAAAGGGGTGGCTATTATGAGTGCTACAATGTATCGGAACAAAGTTCAGGGTTTAGAAAAGGAGATTGCTAATATTGAAAAGGATATAGGTAAAGAGCAAGAAAAGTTGGCAAAAGCATTAAAAACTATACAGAGTACAAAAAGTACCTCGACTCTTAATTCTAAACAAAGAGAACTGATTAATACCCAAAAAAAAATAGGTGACCTTAAAGGAAAAAAAGCTAATAAAATTAAATCTTTAAATCAAGCGTTAGATCAATTACGGCGCTCAGAAGATAGAGAATTAAAGAAGAATAAAACTGCTGAGTTAAGACATACAAAAGCTATTACAGATGAGTTAAAAAAACAACAAAGAATTAGCCAAGAAATATCTTCCAATCCCATTTCAATTAACTTCGAATCACTTCCAGAAAAAATAAACGTTCTATTCTTAGCATCCAATCCTATTGACCAAAGTTCATTAAGATTAGATCAAGAAATTCGTCTCATACACGAAAAGATTCGTGCTTCTGAATACCGGGATTCAATCAATTTACAATCTCGATGGGCAGTACGTTCCAATGATATTTTACAAGCTATAAACGAAGTAAAACCCCATATAATTCATTTTAGTGGTCACGGTTCTCCAGACCATGATATTGTACTAGAAACGACGGAAGGGTCTACAAGTCTTCTATCTAAAGAGGCGGTTACCCTATTAATGAAGACAATGTCTGATTCAATTAAACTCGTTATTTTTAATAACTGTTTTTCAAGTGGACAAGCAGAAGCTGTAACGGAACACATTGACTGTGCAATAGGTATGAATGAAGCCGTCTACGATGATGCTGCAAGAGAATTCGCTGCACAGTTTTATTCTGCTATTGCCTTCGGAAAATCCGTACAAAATGCCTTTGAACAAGGGAAGCTTGCTTTAATTTTAGCGGGGCTAGAAGGAGAAAAAATACCTGAGTTATACACTCGGACTGGCCTTAAACCTAATGAAATAATATTAGTCAAACCTGAACTGTAAGTTATATTTGTTTTAGTAGTTATATAACAAAAACTCTAATTTTCTTAACTTATTTAAAAGCAATAGCAGTCTATTATAAAATAGACTGCTACCTTCACTTGCAATAGATGGTGATTTAGCAACTAGCATGCCTTAAAGATAGACCATACTCATTAAATTCATCTTCAGTAAAGTGAAAGATTACGTTTTTAATTAATCTATCTTTTGGTTTTGGTCCATTTGTAACATGCACCTCTTTAATAATACTGTGAAATAATAACTTCTTTTCTTCTTCGGAAATTATATTTATAAAATCTTTTAAATGGTTAGCTACATATTCAATATTATTTTTGATATTTAAGTTGTTTTGCAGGTTAATTTCCTTACTTAATTTATTTAATCGAGATAAAGTATCTTCCTCTTCCTTTTCATATTCTCCAATGAGATAGTAAAATGTACTGTTATTATTTTGATTAGAATCATTATCATTGCCCAAAAAGAGATCTGCAGCATTTTTTATTTTTTCACGTATAGATTTTAATGATTTATTTAATAAATTGACTTCATCGCCTAGGGACTTAAGATTACTTTCTAGATTGGATTTTATAATTGTAAACAGTAATGACGATAAATTTAGTTTATCAAGATAGGTAATTAGATTAGCAAGTACAGCCTCATCTGCGTATTCCTTTGATATTAGATTTGCAGAGCAAGCTTTTCTTCCACTATTCTTGTTTTTATTACACTGGTAATACTTATACTTTTCACTACTATTCCCCTGAACCATTGAAGAACCACATTGAGGACACTTCAATAACCCTGAAAGTGGAAAGGTTCCCGGATGTACCTTAGTCGGTGTATAGGATTTCTTCGCTTTAAGCTCCTGTGCTTTATTCCAAAGTTCTTTAGAAATAATAGGTTCATGCTGTCCCTTTGTATATTCGTTTCTCCATTTGATAAAGCCAATGTAGATTTTATTTTCTAATATGGTTTTGACAGCATTAATGGTCCAGTCATTATTTCTTTTTGTCTTAAATCCTTGGAGGTTTAAGTTGCTTGCTATTTTTTTATAACCCCATTGTTCATAAACGTATTTATTAAAAATGTATTCTATCACCGCTGCTTCCTCTGGTATAACCCTAAGACGCTTACTAACGGATTCATAACCAAATACTTTCCCGCCGTTAAAATAACCAGCAGCAGCCTTCTTTTCCATTCCAAAGTTTGTTCTAAAAGCGATATCTTCCCTTTCCATATCTGCTTTCAAAGCATTTACCAAAAACATCATTTTAGCATTTGGATCTTTGGTATTTATATTATCCGTAAGTGAAATAAAATGCTTATTTGCTCTCTTTATTTGATCCCAAAAGAAAATAGAATCTAGAAAGTTTCTAAATAAACGATCTAATTTAAACACAATCATATATTCAATATCTTCATTTTCCATATAGTATTTATACATCTTTTTAAATTCTTCTCTACCGTCAATATCTTTAGCTGACGCCTCTTCTTTATAGGCACAAACTATATCAAACCCGTGTGCATCACAATATTCTTCTAATTCTTCAATTTGCTTTGGAATAGATGTATTATCAGCTTGTTTATCAGTACTAACACGTACATATACAAGCGCCTTTGTCTTTTTCATTTTCTTTTCACATCCATATTTTTCTTTTCAATATCATCATGATATTTAAGTACTAAATCAGAGAAAAAGTTTATAAATTCTGCGGCCTTTACTTTGCCTATTTCATCCTTAGTGAGTAAAACGGATTCATAATGACTTGTATAATCAAAATTTATATTTCTATTCATTTATTATCCCTCTAAAATGTGGTTAGATTAACCAAATGATCGCCGGCAACCTATCTGGTTGCAATACATAGTACCTTGAAATTTTAATATTTTAAGAGTTATAGAGAAGAAAATAAAATCTTAATTTTCTGATAATATAGGGTATAAACTAATTAGATTGAGGTTTTTTCGTATGCGTCACATGAAGGGATTGTGTTTGCTAAGAAAAAAGGAAAATGCTTCGTTTATAACTTGTAAAGTAAGGATTTGAACTCTGTTATACTAAAAATTGTGTAATATACAAAAAATTAGGAGTAGTTTGTATGCAAAAAGTTAGTAATCACTTTGTTCCACAATTTTATTTAAAGAATTTTTCTAATAATAAAAAAAGCATTGGTATGTACAATATAGGAAATAAAAGATATGTTAAAGAGGCTTCAATTAAAAAACAAGCCTGTAAAGACTATCTTTATGGGGACGATGGAACTATTGAAGATATGTTTATGGATCTCGAAAATGAATGTTCAAAAATAATTAAAAACATAATTGCTACTGAACAAATACCGAATAAAAATAGTCAAGAATATTCGTTGCTAATATTATTTATATTATTGTGTGAAGCAAGAAATTTGAAGATGGCAGATTCATTTAATAATTTAATTGATAAGCAAGCAAAAATTTCCCTAAAGATGAAAGCAAACAAGAATAAAAGCTTTAAAGTACCTATAGAAGCGATTGAAAAGTCAAAGATAAGTTTCAATATACCTAATCTATATTCAATAAGGGCTATAGCAGAGACTTATCCAATAATAATGGATTTAAAAGCAATTTTAATGGTTAGTAAGAGTGAGAGGCATTTTATAACTTCTGACAATCCTCTTGTGAGATATAATCAAATGTATGTTCAAAGACAATATAAAATTAGAGGATATGGACTTGCAAATATGGGACTTCAATTATTTTTTCCTATTTCTCCAAAACTTTGTATTTGTATTTTTGACCATATTTTATATGATTTCTTTGAAAATAAAGAAGGAATAATTGAAGTATATAAAGGCAAGCAATTAGATGAAATTAACAAGCTAATATATTTAAATTCTTATAATACCATCTTTTTTAATGATAAGGTACACTTAACATATATTAATAAAATCATTAAGAGTACCAGACATTCTAATAGTGAATTAGAGAAAGAAATTACTGTGCTAGGTCCAGAAGATAATAAGATAATAGGATATTCACCAAGAAAAGTCTCTGAGAAAATTAATTTGCCATTTTTTAAATTAAACAGGAACTTTATAAATATGTCATTGCCTTTGCATATGGCAGGCCCAATTAGACCTCATGCTGAAAAATATATGATGCGATCTAAAAAAAAATAAATACTACCGAATTGGTGGTACCTTATTTCTAATACAGATGGTTTTAAGCTTCTTGTATATTCCCTTAATAATATCGGATATAACCGAAAAGAAATTCTATTTATTTTCTTATCGGTGCTGTACTAAAATAACGGTAAAAACACTCGGGGACTTTAATGGATATAAAAAAGCCTAATTTCTCAATTTTAATGTAGAAATTAGGCTTTTTTATATCCAAAATGGTATTTAACAAATTTTAAACCTTGGTATGATATAGTCATAACTTCAAAGTATTGAACATACATTACAGGTACTGTAAAATAAGGGTATTAAGCATAATCAATACTTATATTCATAAATGAATCTTGCATTTAACTAAAGAGGTGACTATGTTGAAATATGGGTATGCAAGAGTGAGTACAATTCATCAGGATTTACAAGTTCAGCTAAAACAATTAGAAAAAGAGAACTGTGATGTAATATATTCTGAAAAGTATTCAGGGACAAATAAAAAACGGCCAGAATTTCAAAAGCTTATGGAAAATCTAAAAGAAGGTGACACATTGGTCGTAACTAAACTAGATCGTTTGGCCCGAAGTACACAAGATGCTTTGGAAACAATTAAAGACTTATTTAATCGAAATATTAAAGTTCACGTTTTAAATATGGGTGTGATTGAAAATACCCCCACTGGGAGGTTAATTTTCACGATATTCTCTGCTTTTGCTGAGTTTGAGAGAGATATGATTGTAGAGCGTACTCAAGAAGGGAAAATATTGGCCAAGCAGAATCCTGATTTCCGAGAGGGTAGACCAAAAAAGTTTTCAAGGCAGCAGGTTAATCATGCCTTATCCTTACTAGAAGACCATTCGTATAAACAAGTTGAAGGTATGACAGGGATTTCGGTATCTACACTGGTTAGGGCTAAGAAGAAAAGTGAGGCAGAGAAAATTATAACAAAGGTTTAAGTGATGAAAGAATAGGATTACATACATGAAAAAACCCCTTGTGAACGTTTGTTCGTCCAAGTAGCAAATTATAACTTAGAGTTTTTATATCAGTATCAGGTAGTAACCAAAGGACTTGATTCAATAATGGGTGACATTCTTTTTGGTAGTTTAAACTGTTATAATTAGTGGTGGAAATATTTAACTTTTATGCTAGATTCACAATCATCACTATGGAAGGTGTGATAAAGATTTTATGATGGAATATTCAGCAGGTTTCACCAGCGAAGGCTGGTTTCAAAATGAAATAAATATTGTTCTTCCATTGAAAATTGCAGGTTTATCAAGAAGTGAAATTTTAGAAAGAATTATTGAACATAATTCGTTTCAATTAAGAAGCGAGTCTAGTATTAAGAAGAGATTTCAAATGGTATATCGTCGTTCTGAAACATTTAACCTTGAATTATCAAAGCTATATATAGATGGCTCCCGTTTAGATCAAAAAGCCCTCCTTTTATATAGCTATTTAAAATGCTACCGGCTACCTTATGAATTTTTTAATGAGGTTATTTTGTACAATTATCATAATAACAAGCCGTCTATTCAGATTATAGATGTTGAGTTCTTTATTGAACGTAAAGAAGGACAATCTGGAAAAGTTGCTGGGTTCAGGCCTGAAACGAAAAAAAGGTTAAAAAGTTCAATAGTAATGTTCTTTAGAGAAAGTGGAATGCTGCAGGAGGAAAAAGCAGATACATTTCTAATTAATCCTTTACATATAAGCAAAAATCTAAAAAATTATGCTAAGGATTATGATCCGTTGCTGTATTTATTAAGCGAGTTAAGGTAGGTGAAAAAGACATGAGTGACACATATGAGCGCTTAAAACAAATGGAAAGAAGAATAAATGAAGAAGGCTTTACGAGACCTACAGGGATTGGCAGTGAAATTCCGCACTATGTATTCGATTATCCGGCAGAGGATGAACTAGTTGTTCGCACATACGTTGAAGGGGTTTTGAATCGAACTTCAATAGAGATTAAGGAGCTTCATTTGTTTAAATTCTTACTCAGTCTCTTTGAAGACGATTTAAATGAACTAATAGAGATTAGTGAAGAAGAGGGATATGAAGAGTTAGTACATGCCTTACAAACAGTATTAGAAGATCAAGATGTTATTGTTGAGTCTTTTATCGATCAAGTAGATGATGCAGAAATTGTATTCATAACAGGTGTTGGCAATGCGCATCCCCTTCTTAGATCCAGTCAGTTACTAAAAAAGCTGTCCAACCATGCTTTCCGAAAACCCATTGTTCTTTTCTATCCCGGATACTTTACCGGTTTGGAGCTTAGACTTTTTGGTATTTTACATAATGAAGATCAGTATCAATTATCACGAATTTCGTAGAGGGGGAGAACCAAATGCAAGTGAAAGATATATTCAAGAAAGATATATTTCGGACCATTAATGGCGTAGTTCAAGCGGGCCAGCTGGATCAAGATACAATTAAAAATGAACTTGAAGAGTATGTCATGACTGAAGAGGTGACCGAATACTTTCAAAAGTTCTATGAAAACTATATAGCAGTTTATAAGAATCCAACAAAAGATATTGGGGTTTGGATTAGTGGTTTCTTCGGCTCAGGTAAATCACATTTTTTAAAAATTTTATCTTATTTGCTTGATGGAAAAGAAGTGAATGGCAGAAAACCATACGAATACTTTATTGAGAAAACCTCCAATCAAATTTTATTATCAAGGATGAAAGAAGTAGATGGAAAAGATTCAGATGCCATTCTATTCAATATTGATTCTATGAGTTCATCAGGAGCAACCAACAAGGAACGTATTGTAGAAGTATTTCTGCGTGTTTTTAATCGTCATTTAGGCTATTCAGATACGTTGTGGCTTGCTGATATGGAGCGTCAGTTAGATGAAGAAGGAAAATACGGAGCATTCAAAGACATCATTAAGCGTCTATATGATACAGAATGGGAAGATTTTCGATTAAAGGCAGTCATACGCCGTAAAAAAATTGTTCAAGCGCTTATTGAAACAGGATATGACGAAGAAACAGCAAACAGCTTTTTTGAAATTAGTAAGAATACTTTCAGTATGACTTCTGAAAAGCTCTCTCAACTAATTGCGGAATATTGTCGTCACCGTGGTCAAGATTATCGTCTCGTCTTCTTGGTGGATGAAGTAGGACAGTATATAGGAACCGATGTTAACTTAATGCTTAATTTACAAACTGTCGTTGAAGATATTGGCGGAACTTCAATGGGCCAAGCATGGGTCATTGTTACCTCACAGGAAAAAATTAAAGCTGTTGCAAATATTCATAGCACAAACGATTTTTCAAAGATTCAAGGTCGCTTTGCTACCCGCATTAACTTATCGAGTGCGAACACAGATGAAGTCATTAAGCGTCGTATATTAGAAAAAACAGATACAGCAGATAAAACACTAAAAATGACGTATGAACCGATTGAGCAGATTGTTCGAAACCGCTTATCTTTTGATCCTAATACGACCCAGTTCCGTTCAGGCTATCGATCAGCCGAAGAATTTGCAGCTCTTTATCCATTTATTCCATATCAGGTAGATTTACTGCAAAAGGTATTTAATAAAATTAGAATTCATGGCGAAGGTGGAACAAGCCTAGCTCACGGTGAACGCTCTTTGCTTAAAGCATTTCAAGAAGCGGCTAAACTTAATGCTGGAGAACAAATAGGCAATCTTGTTACATTAGAAGAGTTTTTTCCTTCAATTCGTAATTTCTTGGAAACATCTATTACAAGAACTATCAGTAGGGCTGAGGATCGCGCCAGAAATATTGAAAATATTTTACCAGAAGATATCCCGGTCTTAAAAGTGCTTTATTTAATTAAAGGTATAGATGAAATAAAGGCAACACCAAATAATATTGCTACTCTAATTTTAGAAACCATAAACAATGATAAAAACGACCTCCCTGTCAAAGAATCGTTAAATCGTCTGGAACAAGCGATGTTCATTGAAAAACATGCTGATGGCACTTATTCATTTTTATCCGATGAAGAACAAGAGATTAATAAAGAAATCAGGAGTGTTGAAGTTAATTCTACTAAGATTAAAGAACAACTTGGTAAATTATTCTTCTCGAAAATGTATCCGAAATTAAATTATATTTACAGAAAAGATACTCCACCCTTTGATTTTAATAAACGCTTTGATAATTATTCCAAGGGGAATATGTCCTACCCATTAACATTGCAAGTCTTTTCTGTAAATATGTCTGACATGGAAGCTGCCTTAAAAGCCAATTCAGGCCAAATGGTGATATGCCTTGACGAAGAACTTGTCGCTGCCGCAGAAGCAGCAATTAAGTATTCTGAACAGGTACAACGCTATGTTAATTTAAAACGAAATAATAGTACAACACAAACACAACATCGTATTTACGATGCGAAACTAGTTTCCGTGGAGGAGTTTGAACAAAAAGCGGAAGAGTTATTGAAAAAAGCTTGTGATAAAGCCTTATTTTATATTCAAGGCCAACAACGTTCTTATAAAGGTTCATTTGAAAATCAAGTAAGCAGTGCCTTTAATATGTTAATTAGTAATACGTATAAGTATCTTGATTATATGGACGTTCCAGTCTCTTTCAAAACGTATAAAGAATCATGGAAGAAACTTGCCGAACAAGTTATAGATTATGAAACGATGAATAATCGTAAAGCCTTTGATGAATTAAAAGAATATCTTGAAGATGTTGCTAGAATGCATGAAAAACCACCATCCATAAAATCGATTATAGAAAAGTACCACGCGATTCCTTATGGGTGGAGTGAGTATGATATTATCGGCTTAATATTGGCTCATATGAATGCTGGAAAGGTAAAATTATTTCTTGGGGATGATAAGTTCACTCCAGAAAACTCCAAATTTTATGATCGTCTAGCTCGTGTATCTGAACGTGAAAAAATACGAGTAATTCCAGAAATTGAAGTGGATCTAAAAATAAGAAGAGGGTTTATATCATTAATGAGACATTTCTTTAGTCGTTCCGAGGTAGGAGATACGTATCAAGATTTTGCTATTGCCGCAGAGGCTGAATTGAAAGAACGCTTTCAATCACCACTTGAAGAAATTCGATTGAAGCGTCAATCTCAGCGTTCACGAAATTATCCTTACCCGGGTGAGAGAGAGATAAATTCACTTTCAATGGGGGTACAAAAGCTTTTGCAAATTAGAGATGCAGAGCAAATGGTGAAAGAATTCATTAATGCTGAAGAAGAGATTGATGAGTGGTTTGGAGTTTTAGAGAAACTAAAAGGATTTTATAATAAAACACCCATTACAGTTTTTAATGAAGCAGTTGAAATTTTAGAAAGATATCAGAGAGATTTAGCACTTATACAAAATACAGATGTCCAATTGATTAAAAAGCAAATTTCGGACATTTTAACAAAGCAAGAACCTTATCGTGATATACCGAGACTTCCACAGTTAACTAGTCAGTTAGAAGAGAATATTAAAAATGAAGTAAACGAGCAACGACAGGCTATTCAGGTACAAGTAGGTCACATGGAAACAAACTTAATGGAATTAAAAGATTATTATCAAAATATCCCATCTATTGTTGGTTATATTGAAAACGAGTACAACATTTTCTATCGAATTAAGTCAAGTATATTAACAGAAGGCAGTCTTGTAACCATTCGAGCGCTACTACAACAGTTAAATGAAATTGCATTTAGGATTGAAAAAAGAGCAAAAGAACTGGAAGAAGAGTTGAGAAAGCCACCGGTTGTTGAGCCTGATGATAAAAAAATACCAGTCGTGATAAGGGAGAAGAAAAGTAAACGTCTAAGTTCAAATGAGATATATCGTATATTTTTTAATGGTCGTAATAAAATCGAAACTCAGCAAGATTTAGACGAGGCTCTTAATCAATTACGTTCTGCATTACTAAAAGAATTAAAAGACCACACGTTGGAAATTGATTGAATAGAAACGGGTCTTTAAGACCTGTTTTTATTTATAGAAGGAGTAATGGAAGATGAATAAATCAGAGTTAAAAAACTTTGCCGTTTCTGCTAGGAGAGACCTGCTTGAAAAAGTAGCATTGCGTGCAAAAAAGTATGGAATAGTCTCAGTAACCAAAGAATTAGAAATACAGGAGATAAACGGAAAGTTAATCGTAAATAATACTGAACAGGATTTACGGTTAAAATCGAGCATAACATCACTAGATAAGCAGCTAAGGATCAAGGGATATGACCACCTCATCGAGGAAGTGGCATACACGTGGTTTAACCGCATCATTTCGATCCGTTTTATGGAAGTGAACGAATACCTTCCCGAACGAATAAATGTATTATCAAGCAGCACAGGCAGAGCGGAGCCTGATATCGTAGCTGAATTTGAAACAATGGATTTAGGTATTGACATAGCGCAGATTAAGGACTTATTTCGTAAGGGAGAGATTGAGGAGACATATCGTAAGTTATTCATAGCGCAATGCAATGCCCTAAACACAATCTTGCCATTTATGTTTGAAAAAATAAATGATTATACTGAATTATTACTTCCAGACTTTTTATTAGACAGTGAGTCGGTTATCAATAAATTAGTTTCAAATGATGAATTAACAGAAAGCTTTAGAGAAGTGGAAGTAATCGGTTGGCTTTATCAATTTTACAATTCAGAGCCTAAAGACAAAGTGTTTGCTAAATTAAAAAAGAATAAAAAGATAGAGAAATATGATATTCCTGCAGCAACGCAACTTTTCACCCCGAAGTGGATTGTTCAGTATATGGTAGAGAACTCTTTAGGTCAATTGTGGTTAGAATCCAATCCTAACTCACCGTTAAAAGATAAATTGCGCTATTATATAGAACCTGCTGAACAAGATAAAGAGGTAAAAGAAAAATTAGAAAAAATTCGTTATAAAAATATAAATTTAGAGGAAATTACGATAATTGACCCTTGTGTCGGATCTGGTCACATACTTATATATGCGTTTGATTTATTGTATCAAATGTATGAAGAGGCTGGATATCCTAATAGTGACATTCCACAAATAATTTTAGAGAAGAATCTATATGGACTAGATATCGATGATAGGGCTACACAGTTGGCTTCATTTGCATTAATGATGAAGGCAAGAGAGAAATCGAGAAGAATTTTCAGAAAGCAAGTTTCTCTAAATTTATTTTCGATACAAGAATCTAATGAATTACACAAAGAAGGTCTTGCACAACTGCTTGGGCATGATGAAAATGAAAGAAAAGAGATTTCTTCAATAATTGATAAGTTTCATGATGCAAAAAATAAGGGTTCAATACTTCTTCCGAATGAATATAATTTGGATATATATATAAGAAGAGTTGATGAGCTTGAAAACGTACAGTTGACGACGGAAACCTATCAAGCTTATGAACAAGTACCGCAATTCATAACTTTATTAAAACAAGAAAAAGTGTTATCTAAAGAGTATGATATTGTAGTAACAAATCCTCCCTATATGGGTTCTAAAGGTATGAATAAAAATCTTCAAAATTACTTAAAGAAAAATTTCAATAATACTAAGAAAGATTTAAGCACAGTAATTATGGAAAGAACATTAAAGTTTATGAAAAACAATGGAATTTCAGCAATGATTAATATTCCTTCATGGATGTTTCTTTCAAGTTATGAGAAGTTAAGAAATGAACTTGTAAATAATACATTATTTTTTAGTTTAATACATCTAGGTAGAGGGATTTTTGGTTCTGATTTTGGCACTGTTACTTTTGTATTACGAAAAACCAATGTGGAAGGTTTTAAGGGAACGTATAAAAGGTTAATTGATAAACAAGGTGAGGTTGATTCTTTAAAAGAAAAAGAGTCTAAATTTTTCGAGGCGAAAAGAAACCACATAAAAAAACAAGAAGGTTTTAAAAGTATTCCGGGAACACCATTTGCATATTGGGCCACAGACAAAGTTAGAGAAATTTTTGAAACAAACCCTAAACTTTCTGATATTGCAGACCCTAAACAAGGAATGGCGACAGCAGATAATGAACGATTTTTACGATTGTGGCACGAAACAAGTTTAGATTCTATTGCTTTTAATTGTACTAATGCTGACGAAGCATTAGTTAGCAATAAAAAATGGTTCCCATTCAACAAAGGTGGAACGTTTAGAAAGTGGTATGGAAATCAAGAGTATGTGGTTAACTGGAAAAACAACGGAGAAGAAATTAAGGAATATATTATTAAAAGATACCCATATTTAAATGGGAATTATGAGTTTGTAGTAAAGAATGAGTCTTTTTATTTCCGTGATGGTATCACTTGGACAGCTATTTCAAGTTCAAAACTTGCAGTTCGATTTTCTCCTATTGGTTTTTTGTTCAGTAATGCTGGCATGGCTGTGTTTTCAAATAATCACGACAAAACAATTGCCCTACTAGGATTTTTAAATTCTAAAATTTCATTTATGTTTTCTCAACAACTTTCTTCAACTATTAACTTTGATCAAGGGATTATAGCAAGGCTACCTTATAAAGTTAATGAGAATGATGAAATTAACACTAAGATTAAAATGTTAGTAAATAAGGCAATTCACATATCGAAAGTGGATTGGGACTCTTATGAATCTTCTTGGAACTTTAAAAGGCATCCATTTTTATCATATAAGGAAGATAGAAATAGGCTAGAAGATACTTTTGATACATGGGTAACTCATACCAAAGCTCAAATGCACGAACTAAAAAAAATCGAAGAAGAATTAAATAGTATTTTTATTAATTTATATGGGTTAGAAGATGAAGTATCGCCAGAAGTAGAGGGCAAGGATATTACAATTCGTTTGGGCGAACGAATCAGTGATTCAAAATCATTTTTATCCTATTTTATTGGTTGCATAATGGGGAGATATTCACTAAATATTGAAGGTCTTGTATATGCCGGAGGAGAATGGGTTGATAAGAGATTTGATAATTTCATTCCCGACAAATTTGGCTTAATTCAAATAACAGACGAACATTATTTCGATAATGATATCGTTGCTCGTTTACGAGAATTTTTGGCCATTATTTTTGGGGAAGAAACCGTGGAAGTAAACTTACAATGGTTAGCAGAATCTCTCGTATTAAAAAGAAATGAAACAGCAGAAGAACGTTTGCGCCGTTATTTCTTAGATGAGTTTTTTAAAGATCATTGCCAAGTATATCAAAAACGCCCTGTTTATTGGCTTGTCGATTCTGGAAAACAAAAAGGGTTACGTACACTAATTTACATGCACCGGTATCAGGCCGATACTATGGCAACAATCCGTTTTGAGCATCTACAAGAAATTCAAGCTAAATATAACAATGAAATTGCAGCAATAAATTTACGTATTGTAAATCCAAGTTTAACTGCGACTGAGAAACGCGACCTTGAGAAGCGGAAAACAGTATTTCAAAAACGTTTAGAGGAATTGCTTGGATTTGATAAAAAGTTGGCTGAATATGCTAATGAACAAATTAGCATTGATTTAGATGATGGTGTGAAAGTGAATTATGAAAAATTTGACAAAGTACTAGCAAAGATTAAATAACAAGGATTATTAATTTCAAAGTATTAGTACCCACCGTCACTTTTACAATGAGGCTTACGGTGGGCTTTTATATTTTCGGCAAACTCCCTTTGATTTGGTAAAATATACTTAGCTATTTAGAGTCTGTTTACTACAGTTAAAAAGAGGTGAAAAAATGGATGTAATTGAATTGGTTCGTGAGCGGATTCGTGATGAGAAAAATAATAAAGAACGAGCTGTTGTCTTTTGGTATGACTCTGCTGGACAAGAAACTGTAGAGTCTTTAACAGAATCATTAGCAAATGAAGACGTAACTGTACTAGAAATAACTGCAAATAATTTTTTTAATTTGAAAATTGAAATAGAGATTGTGCATCCTAAAAGGTCATATTTATTGTATGCTCCTTTTTCAAGACCTGCTGATGAAGAGAACTTTTTATTAGATATTCTTTTTTATGGATCTGAATTTAAAGCAGATCAAATTGCCATTTGGTCAGAACAGCTGGGTGTAGAAGATGTAATTTTACGTACGGTGGCCAACCGTTATTCAGCTTTTTTTAATAGTAAGGAACGGAGAGGGAAATTAAATAAAGTAGTTAATCCTTCTCCTAAAGAAGAAGAGGTTGAAACAGCGGTACTAGCTGTGCTCACAAGTTCACCTTCTTCTCATATTTCATATATTGCAAAGAATCTCCTGCTTGATGGTTTGGAAGAGGACCAAAATAGTACCTATAAGAAAATTAGCAAGTTATTCTCAATTAACCGCATGTGGGAACTATTGGAGCAGTATTTTGGGTTGCATCTTTCAGATGAACAGAGAACGTTACGACACTTGATGGAACAGCTATTATATTCCCATTTTTCAAGAGATGCAGTAGTTTCTATTAAGTCACTAGATGAAAAATATTCTACTATTCGTGCCAATATCTGTGCTTTATTTATCGATGATTGGATGCGGGGGAAGGCAGAAGAAGTTGTGGTACTGGAAGGGTATATAAGGAATATAGGAAGTAATTTTCATTTACGAAATCACTTCCTAGAAACATCTATTGATCGATTTGATAAGACAACAACATTCCCGTTAGTTGATATAATACTTATTGAAAAAGTAATCGAAGAATTACAGCATAAGACAATAAATTTTGAAGCTTGGAAAGAAAGGATTTCTTATCGCTTAAACACTCACTGGGGACGTAAATCCAAAATAGCTGGGTTATACCGGACATTATTGGAGGCGGTGCGATTAACTGAATACAAAGAGTTCCTAACAAGGTATGATACACGTGAAGAGTTATATGGGCAATATGCTGCAAGACTTCACACCATTGATCATGCTTATCGTCACTTTATGCAAGCTTATACCAGACTTGAGCAAAGAGATTATGTAGAGTCGATCGCGGAAGTTCTTACTAATTGGTATGAAAACGTCTATTTACGAAAAATAGGTGATGAAACAAATTATATACTTGCTAATGAGCAATCTTCTAAAATTCCTTTGCAGAATAGATTCTTTAAAAGAACCATACAGCCAATCTTAGATAAGGAATCGACAAGGGTATTCGTCATTATTTCGGACGCACTTCGCTATGAGGTTGGTTTTGAGCTTTGTGATCACCTAAATAAACGTGTCAATGGCGAAGCTAGTATATCGCCAATGCTTGCTAGTCTTCCGACATATACGCAGTTAGGAATGGCTTCTTTGCTACCGCACCGTAAACTGACTATTGGTGAAAATAAAATCGTCTATGCTGATGGTGAACCGACAAACGGTACAGTAAACAGGTCCAAGATTTTACAGAAGGTAAATCCAGACGCTGTTGCTTATCGTTGGGAAGAGTTTGAAAACTGGACTCAAACGGAGGCTGACTCCAAATTTAAAGGAAAACGTCTTGTCTATTTATACCATGATGTGATCGATGCTATAGGTGATTCGAAAAAATCTGAGCGAGATACATATGTAGCAGCGGAAAAAGCAATAAAGGATTTAGAACGTACGATAGATCGGCTTTCACGATTGCAAGCAAAAAGAATCTTTATCACATCTGATCACGGTTTCTTATTCCAATACCCTAAAATTGAAGCTGATGTAAAGATAGAAGCCGTAAATGGGAACATTATTGAAGGAAATCGTCGATTTGCTTTGGGACAAGGATTAACCATTCCAGAAGGAGCGGTAAAGCTAAACGATAAGCAATCAGAATTAAGTGAAGTAGAAGCCGTAATAGCAAAGGGAATTAACCGTTTTACTGGCGGAGGAGGATTACAATTCATTCATGGTGGAGCTATGCCGCAAGAAAGAATTATTCCGCTTATTGAGTACCGCCGTACGGATCGTGCTGAATTAGTTGGTGTAAGTGTCGCCATGTTAGATAAAGTGATTACAAACTTCCGTGTACCTGTCACTTTTTATCAAGAAGAAAGTATTTCTAGTGATTACTTACCACGTAAGATTAAGGCGGCATTTTATATAGACAATGAACGGATATCAAATGAAATAGAATATACTTTTAACTTAACTGGAGATAATCCTCAACGTACAGAGAAGCTGATTTTTAATTTAGCCGAAACTTATTACACTTTGGGCCAACCATGTACGTTAAAGATAGAGACTGTACAAGATAAAAGTATAGAATTTTATAAAGAAGAAACATTTACGATTCGAATGTACGAAGCATTGTACTAAAAGTTAGAACCTGTCTTGCAAAAGAGCTTGACGGGTTTTTCCATAGGGAGGGGTTAATCGTTGTTAAAGGTCGGAGAAATTATTAAAGGTCCTTTTTGGCCAGAGATTGTGGAGATCAAAAATTGTGAGCAAATTGATGATGACCTGTATTTGGTTGAATCAATCGGTAGGAGTACAAACAAGTATTTTGATAGATATTTGGAGCAGTATCAGTTGGAACAATTGGAAAAGATTCATCAGGAGGATTCTAACTTTAATCCAGATCGTCTGCAACATTACCTACAATATTATATTTTGAAAACAGACGAGAGATACTCTCAATCAAGAGCAAGAGGGAATAAGAAAATCATTCCTTTGCCGCATCAGATTGAAGCCGTGTATAGTCGGATGTTGCAATCACCTCAAGTGCGCTATTTGTTAGCAGATGATCCGGGAGCGGGTAAAACAATTATGTCTGGAATGCTCATTCGTGAACTGTTAGCAAGACAAAGTGCTGAACGGATACTTATCCTTGTTCCGCCATTAGTTTTAAAGCAATGGCAAGAAGAGTTAAAGGATAAGTTTGGAGAGGACTTTACGATTGTTACTCGCTCCCTTTTAAACAATTCTAATGAAATCAATCCGTTTGAAGCTTATGATAAAGTAATTTCTTCTGTATATTGGGCATCAAGAGAAGAAATTAAGTCGCTAATCTTAAAAACTCAATTTGATCTAGTCATTGTGGATGAGGCACATAAGATGGCGGCCTATACTCACGGTGTAAAAAAGAAAAAAATTCAGCGTACAAAGATGTATCAACTAGGCGAGGCCCTATTGCGACATACAGAACATTGTTTACTCCTCACCGCTACACCGCATAAAGGGGATAAGGAGAACTTTCGCCATTTAATGAGTTTGGTTGATCATGACATCTTTTCCCGTCTAAATAGTGGAGAATCCATGTATGAGAAAAGTAATCCTTTTGTGATTCGTCGTTTAAAAGAGTCGATGGTAAATTTCAATGGAACACCTCTCTTTCCTAAGCGTACCACCAAAACAATCTCATTTGAATTAAGTCTTGAAGAGCAGGAGCTTTACGAAGAAGTTACTGAATATGTTCGCGAACATTTTAACCGGGCAAAACAGAATAATAAACCCAATGTAGCATTTGCAATGATGATTCTTCAACGCAGGTTAAGTTCTTCATTAGATGCCATTTATCTTTCATTATTACGTCGAAAAGAAAGACTTGAGGCTGTTTTATATAATCAGCAACAATTTCAGCAAGTCGATAGTGAAGACTTTGAAGATTTATCTGAAGATGAACAAGAAGAATTGGAAATGCAGTTAGAAGGAGAAACCGAAACACTTAATTTAGAGGAATTGCAGCTCGAAATTGACGTACTGGGTCGCTTAGTTGAAAAAGCAAATTGGATCCGTCAGCAAGATGTAGAACGAAAATATATTGAATTAGAACAAACTCTTTTTGGAAAGAACGGACTGTTAGCAAAAGAAGAAAAGATATTAATTTTTACCGAATCAAAAGATACTTTGTATTACTTAGAAAAGAAATTACTAGCTCATGTACCAGAGATAGCAAAAATAGTAGGGAATTTTTCGATGGACCAGCGGCGCTCTGAAGTAGAAAAGTTTCGTAATGAATTACAAATTATGCTGGCTACTGATGCTGGTGGAGAATCAATCAACTTGCAGTTTTGTAATCAAATGATTAATTATGATATACCGTGGAATCCCAATCGACTCGAACAACGGATGGGCCGTATCCATCGTATAGGACAAAAAAATGAAGTATTCATCTTTAACTTAGTGGCATCCAATACACGTGAAGGAGATGTTTTGGTTCGTCTACTAGAGAAAATGGAACAAATGCGAAATGACTTAGGACAAGAGCTAGTATATGACTTTATTGGTGATGTATTAAAGGAACAAGGTGTCGATCTTTCAGATTTAATGGAACAGGCAATAAGTGGTAGGGAAAACTTAGATGAACTCATTGCACGTATGGAAAAAACACTCTCAGAAGAGCATAAAAGGCTATTAGAATTAGCCAAACAAGAGAGGATGGACGAGGAGAGCTTTGACCTTCCGGGAATGCGGAGAGCATACCAAGAGATTTCCATCAATAGTTTGCCATCAAGAGTGTATAGTGAATTTGTAGTAACACAGTTTGAAGAAACACGAATTCGTCTCCATCTTTCTTCTGATGAGACAATAGGAAGAATTGACCGTTTTCCAAAAAATATCCGAGAATTAGCAAAAAAACGCGGGATACCATTGAATTCGGATGAATCGATTCGCTTTACGTTAAGCACTCGAAAAGAAACGGAAGAAACACCTTTATTACAAAATGATCATCCGCTTTATAAACTGGCATTAGAATTGGCAAGCACTGAAGTTCAGCAAGTTGCCATTCCTGCTTGTCGTGTTAAAGCAAATGTAAATGAGCGAGTTACTGTTGAGTTAGATCAAGTAAGTATAGTAGATGGGACAGGAAGAGAGTTAGAACGTTCTCTTATGCTTTTAGGAAAACGGGAATCGGGTGAGTGGATTCAAATCGATCCATTCTGCTTATTTACTGAGCCATTTGAAGTAATAGACACAAATGGAATAGAAAAAGATACATCTTTCAAGAGAGAGGCTATTATGCAAGCACGTAGGCTTTTGCAAGGGGTCCAAATGAAGAGAGATGATTATGTTAATAAAAAGAGTGTGTATTTACGTAAATCTTTTGAGGAACAAATGACTACTCTTCAAAATCGCTTTTTTCAGTATGAGCAAAACAATTTCGATAATAAAAATAGTGCTTTAATTAATCAAACATATACACAAATTGAAGACCTAGAGGAACGAAGCCGTGAACGATTAGACGATATAGAAAGAGAGCGCAGCATACAATTACAACCAATTAAACGAATTGCCCAATTGGTCCTAGAACCTACTATACAGACAGGCAGAGTAATCCCAGAAGATGTATTTCAAAAAGTAAAAGAATATGAATACCAAAATGGAAGACTCAATATCCAAAAGAGAAATGCTTTTGGTCTTATTGATTTTACTAGTGAGGGCCAAAAGGAAGAAATACGGTTTATTATAGTAACAGAATCTTTGTCCAGCCTTTTAGAAGAGTTTCCTTACGATGATTATATCGGTATTGAACCTTTCGTTTATATTTACGTTGTAAAAAATGGGGAAATTCAAGAAGAAATACAGTTAGAGAAAACATATAAACTTTTATGACTCTTAGTAAAGTAACAGAAGCTCCTAGATCATTTCTAGGAGCTTTTTAAAATAATTAAAGATATTTTTTCCATAGCTCATTTGACTAGGTAGTGGTTTGGCAATTATCGTATTAAAACAGGATTGAGGTTACTTTAAAATAAGTTCAATTTCTCACGCTATCCTAGACCCTTGTAAAGTATATTTGTCGGCTAGGAAGGGTGTGGATAATAAAAGAAATCTCCTGAAATTGCAAGAAGTATAAAGCTTAAGGCATATGAAGTCGTTCATACCCTTAATTGGGTATATATAAGTATGCCCAATTGTAATTGTGAAACTGTTTAAAGAAGTGAGGGGGATTGTTGGATACCAATAATCGTATCTAATATTGAACCTGCTTTTTTTTGTAGGTATCGATATGGTTAAGAAATCAATAGTCTAAGGCATTAAGCTATCGTAACTATATTTTGATCTTTACTAAGGAATTGCTTATGAAAACAAAAGAAGTATTGACCGGTTAATCCAATAGTGACCATTAAAAGTAACGATTTAAAGAACTATGATTAAAAGAAAACTATATTTGCAAATACTTTGAACTTAGTATTACTGGATAATGGAATAATTTGTAGAGTAATCAATTCAGAATCGGAATTAATTTGGATAATAGTTAGATTAAATTCAGATTAATTTCTTTCTGAATACTATTAAAATGCATCATGATCATAGCTATAATGATTAAAAAATCAAAGGAGAACATGATGACATTATATGATTTAATTGAAGAATTAAACACTGGAAAGACTATTAGTGAAATAGCCGCTGAATTGGGAATTCGAGAACTTGATTTAGAGAGAAAGGTTAAAAATGCTGCTATAGTTTTTGAGGGAGACAAAAAAGTGTGGAAGTATCTTGGTAACGCAGCAGAAGAATCACTTTGTAGACCTGTCAAGAGTAAGATATATGCATTAGAAGTTGATAGGCCTTTTATTAACAATAAAGAAAAATATAAGAAACCGAAGCAGACCATCGATAAAGAAGATTATGAATACAGAATGTACAAAGAATATTTAAATATAGACCCTGAACTACTAACGGAGAAAAAGACATTCTTCTTATCAGAAGAAATCTACAAAACAATAAAACATGAAAGTAAAAAGAAATCGCTTAAAATTAATGTGTTATTAAATCTATTGCTCATAAAAGGGTTAGAGCATTATAAAATAGACTTTATAGATATTGAAAAAGAGGACAACACAAATAAAGAAAATGCTGACCGATAAATTCACAGTACAGCAAAAGTTATAAGTGAGGAAAAGGATTGGTTGGCATTTTATAGTTGTACCATAAAAAATATAATTCCGGTGATGTTTTTATCTGGAAAATAGGGCAAAGCATCACCGTTATACTCTTTATTTCTAATAACATCCTTCGCTACATGTTCTAGGAGTTACTTATCCTTTTTAAACCATTTATTCAATAGTTCCTGAAACAATACATTTCGTTTGATCATGATAGCATAGCCAAAAGCAAGCCCCACTATTGTTAAGGGAAAAACTTGTTGTCCAGTAATGATACTAGCAATAACTAAATAGGTTAATGCAACAGGCAGACATATGCCAAGTATATTTACATAAAGCATCAGTTTGTGGAAGTCCATTTTTAATATTCACCTTCCTAATATCAAATCCTATAACCTGTTATATTTTATTACTTTCGTTCCCATTTCCCTTTACAATCGGGACATTGCCATTTAATCACTCGGTCCATTTCCATACTTGATATTCCAATTTTTCGATCAAAATGAGTCGCCCCCCCGTAATGAGGTTGATTTTCTTCAGGTATTGGTTCACCTTGTAAGTTTGTGTTGCAGTAAGGGCAGTATTCTTTACTATCGTTTATTTTCGCCATATTTTCACCCAACCTAACTTGATTTTTCCTATAAGCATCCTATTCCTCCTATTAAGCGTGTTTAAAAAATTTACTTGCCTAATAAGCCAATTTAATTTTTTGGAGTTTTTTTATAACAATAACTTATCCTTATTATAAGTTTTGATAGGTGAGGGATATACCTTTAATCCTTAATAGACCTGTAAGGAGTCATAAAAAGTCGATTTAAAGACATGAATATTAAAATGAGAAGTATTAAAAAGGGTAAAAGTGTTGGATAAAATATTAGTGTAATCTGTTTTTTATACTTTTGCTCAAACAAAATTAAATACGTGATCTTTTGGGTCTAAGAACTACTGAAAAATCATCGATAGGTTGTGTGACGAAACAAATCGCAGCATTCTTATCGATGTTTTTATTTTATAAAAAACTATGGAGGGAAACCAATGAATCAAATGCTAACGTATTATGTAGTACTGAGAACAAAGGAGAAAGATGAACAATTCGCAGAGGTTGATGCTTTAACGCTAGATGAAGCAAGAGCAATTTTTGATATCCGGTTTAAAGCTGACAAGGAAGCAATGCAGGAAGGTGATGCCTTTTTCATCTTTGAAGCTGATAAAGCTTTAGAGTTTGATAAAAACAATCGGGTAGTCTTCCCGTCTGGTAAAATGGTGATTACTCATAAATTTTAATAAAGAAAAGGCTCCTGTTAGTAATTCTATCAGGAGCCTTTTCTTTAATCAAAATTCCAAAGGGTATCCCTTTTGAATTAAATACAGCTTTAATCTATGGTAATTAATGCTCGCTAATTTGGAGGCCTTTGATACAGAATTGTATTTTTGATAAAATTCTTCACCCTGTGACAATCTTA
Organism: Bacillus sp. ISL-47; assembly: GCF_018613175.1. Classification (NCBI taxonomy): domain Bacteria; kingdom Bacillati; phylum Bacillota; class Bacilli; order Caryophanales; family Bacillaceae; genus Bacillus; species Bacillus sp. ISL-47. The sequence goes on from NZ_JAGGQS010000008.1 coordinate 72,300, forward strand.
GCTTTTGAATAGCTAATTCTTCTTTTGAAAAGGGTCTACTTAGCCGTACGTTAATCCCGTTTAAGTTTAACCAGCTTGATATCATAGCACGTTCAAATTTTAATATAGTACTTATCTCTCTAATTGACTTCCCATTATTAAATAAATTTATAGCTTTATTTAATGTTGAGACCCTGTGTTCCTTTTGTTCACTTAGTTTCTTTTCAAATTTGATCCTAGCAGATAAGAAACTTTTATAGTGAGCATACTTTCGTGGAAGATAAATTGATGCATCTTGATAAATGAAGTCTAAGATCTTACTTGGGAAATTAGCCCCGGTATATCTCAAAGAATAGGCATTACCTTGTGGGTTCAACTTAACTTTCGGTAAGTCTAAAGTGTTTCTAATTTTCTCAACAAATTCTGTTGTAGATATTACACTCATTGAACAATATTTATACCCATGTTGTTTTAGTTTAGTAAAGCTAATCGTTCCATCTCCATCCCAATACCCCCGCAAAAAATGTCTAACTAAATTTTCTGGGACAATAGTTGATGAAGGGAATTTCAGTATTAATGATTTTCGAGGTAAACACCCTTGCTTTATTAAGTCTAGAACAAGCTTTTTACTATAAATTGAAAATCTATAGGCTCTATATATTTTATCTCCTAATTTCACTTCTTTAGGAACTATCGGGTGATCAGATTTCATAAATTCTCTGAATTTAATTAGATGATTTAAGTCCTCAGCTTTTAAACAAAGCTCTAAAACGTACCTGCAATCATTTGTTACATAAGCATCTGCATATAGCAGCCCTAGCCAGTATGCATTTTCTTCTGTATCGATATTTTCAAAGATATTCTCTGATATATTATATTTTCTATCTAAAAAAGACAGTTCATATCCTTTTTCCTTTAAATGATTTTTAAATTTATAGTAATTTACTTTAGTTTTTTTAACAGCAAAATGAAAGGAATGACCTTCTTTTATAAGCCGTTCGGCATACTCCATTTTGTTCTTTTGGTTAACTTTTTCTTCGATTGTTAATCCTCTTTTAGGTTTAACAGTATGTCCTCTTTCCACCTGCAGCCAATTAGAAAAACTTTTCTTATGTATCTTTAAATGCTTTGAAATTCTATTTATTGACATACCATCTATGAATAATTGTTCTCCTTCAAGGTACTTTTTGTGAATCTCTTCTTTGTTGTGATTTCCTGCAATAACTCTAACCTTATAACCTAGTTCTTCCTGCAAATATTTTGATACTTTCTTTCGGTTCAATCCTAATATTTCTCCTATTTTTGTGCAAGATTTTCCTTCTTTATATAACTGTTCTACTTGAGCATATTTGATGTCGACATCATATTTTACTTTCATTTTAAATAGCACCACCCATTAATATCATTTTTATAGATATTAATTATTGGAGCTATTATATTTTTTTATACTCAGGAATAGTTTAAATAGCAGATTTAAAATGTGGGCAGATAGTTGTTTGTTTACAATTATAGAAAAGTTACAGGTCAGTAGATACAAAATGAAAAATACAAATGCCCTTGCTTGCAAGGGCATTTGTATTTAACTGTTAAAGTTATTATTTGGATTCCCATCGGGATTAGAACGGTAATATCCGCCGCCTTCTTCTACGGCCAAATCTATTGAAGTATCTCCATCTCCATCTACCCAAATAACATTGCCATCTGATAGGGTACGAGTATGCGGCTCAACAAAGTGATATCCATTTGAGCTATTTATATCTGATACAGATTGTTTAATTAGATTATCTTCTGACGCATCTATTAAATCAAACGAATCGATTGCTTCCTCTAATAGACCTATACCAACAGCTCCAAATATCAGCATAATTAAATTTTTGTCGATTTTTGAATCATCTTTTGTAATTATACCTTCAGCTAAATTTACAATGCGTCTAACTGGTGCAGAAAGCATATTCCAAGAAAATTCACCAACCCGTCTTAAGAACGATTTCTTTTTTATTTCTTCTAACTCATCAATAGCATCTTCAATTTTATCTTGTTGTTCTTCTAAATGGTCAATAATCTTTTCATTATGAAGAACAAAGTTATCTAAATTATTTAATCTTATCGAATAAAGTTCAGGAAAATACTCTTTGATTTCAGTATCCCTTTTTATATTATCAATTGTATCTTCAGCTGAGTCGATATTGTCTTCGAAGTACTCAATTTGGCATTCAATGGTATATTTTACAAATAATAATTTACCTATCATTTGTAATGCTTGCTCGTGAACATTCAAGAAGTCACTTCTGTAGTACTTCATTTCCTCTGCTATGTCATTACTTTTTTTAAAGGGGGATTTTGGATAAAGCTTAAAGAATGATTTAAAACCAAAAAGATAATAATGGTATTTATCATCAAATCGTTTTAACACTTCTATCGCTTTTACACGTTTGCTTTCACTAAAGCGATTAGCGGGATAGTATTTTTCTAAATTACCATTGAAGAGAATTTGTCTCTTTTTATGTCCTGTATACATCCAATAAACGGCGATCATCACAAATGCTAGAATAATTAAGAAGATAATTTTTAGTACAATCATGTTTTTGTCCTTTCCAATTTATACCGATAATATTTTTAATTATAAAGCAAGTAGTCATTAAAGAATAGGTATAATGACTCAATTCAATACCTCCTCCCCCATAGGGGTGCCACAATTTTATAAAATATACAATACAATTTATTCATATGTAAGAATCTATAATTAGACATAACTTTGTCAACTATCCCCCCTAAAGTAATGGATACTTTAACAAATAAGGAATAAAAATAAAGAGCCTAAAATATGCAATTTTTAATACACCACTTGCATATTTTGGCTCTTTTTATAAATTCAAGAAAACTATTTTTATACTTTCTTAAATTACCAAATCCAATTTATTATCCCAATAAATAATCTGAAAATAAAAACTTTTTGTCTCCTATTAAAATATTGAATTTTCATAGGTAACATATTTGAAATTAAATTAGAAAGGAACAAGAAAATGAATGAAGGTTATGTAAAGCTTTACCGAAAGCTGACGAGTAATGCAGTTTGGCAAGATCCGTGGAAACTCCGTCTATGGCTCTTATGTTTGATGAAGGCTTCGTATAAAGAACGAGAAATAATGATTGATAACCAATTAGTGAACTTAGAGGCTGGACAATTTGTTACAGGCAGGGATTCTCTAGAAAATGAATTTAATCGTGATATGCAAAAAAAGTATCAGGTAAGTGGCAGGACTTTGTGGAGATGGTTGAAATTATTTGAATCTAATAATTATATTTCTATCCATTCAACAAACAAATTTAGCATTATTACAATTAATAAATGGAGTATGTACAACAAGATTGACCAGCAGTTGTCCGAAATCCGTCCAGAAGTTGACCAACGATTATCCACAAATAAAAAAGAAAAGAAATTAAAAAAAGGTAATAAGCCTTCTAAATCTTATAAAAATGAAGCTATTTTAGATGTATTAATCAAAAAAAGAAGTTTAGGAAGTGAAAAATAAATGACTGAACAAGAAGCTATTCTTATTTTTAAAGAGATTGTATCCGCTTATCAAAACTTTGATGTTACAGAGGATAAGTTTAATTACTGGATTGAGCATCTAATGAAAATGCCTTATGGTCCGGTGCTATATAAATTAAGGCAGCATGTTTATTCCAGCCAATATCCACCAACTTTAAGTCAAATTCAGGTTACCTGCAAACCCGAAAATACTTTCTTGAAAAAAATTGAAGAAAGGAAGAAACATTTAAATGTTACAGGCGACGAATCAAAATGAAGTAATTAATATAGAAGCTGAACAATCTGTTTTAGGAAGTATTCTGATGGAAGGGAACTTAGTAAAAGAAGTATTTCTAAAACCATTTGAATTTTATATGGAAAAGCATCAAATTATTTTTGAAACAATGATAGATTTAAATACCAAAAAGGATCCGGTTGATATTGTATCAATCATTTCAAACATGGATGACATATCAAGAGAAAGAATTGGAGGTGTGAGTTATTTAACGGAACTTGCTATATCAGTGCCGAGTCTTGTAACTTTTAAGTTTCACCAACAACTAGTGAGAAGAGCTTTTATGATCAGAAAATCTTTGAAATTATGTAATTTATTTGAAAAAAATCCCAGCGTTGATTTACTCCCCAAATTAATTAAAAACTTAAATGAATTAATTGTTGAAGAAAACAGTACAGACACTACTAATCAGGAAGTTATATCCGAAATCTATAATGAAATAGTCAATCCAAGATCTGGTCTTAGTGGCATAGATACTGGTTTTAAAGATTTTAATACAATGACTGATGGGCTCCAAAATGGAGACTTGATTATTTTAGCAGCACGCCCATCTGTGGGGAAGACAGCACTTGCGCTTAACTTTGCAATGAATGCTTGTAAAAATAATGTAAAGGTAATTTATTTCTCGCTTGAAATGCCTAAGAAACAATTAATTTATAGAATGGTAAGTTCATTAGCGAGAGTAGATTTAATGCTATTGCGTCAAGGTGGAGATTTATTAACCAAAGATGAACATGAACGCGCAGAACAAGCTTTAGGAATCATTGATAAATGGGATATGATTATTAATGACAATGACAATAAGTCTAGTCAATCAATATATGATATTAGTCTTAATATAAGGAGCCAACTTTGGAAAGAACCTAACAAGGATTGTCTTGTCATTATTGATTATCTCCAATTGATAAAAACCGATCTTACTATAAATAGACATGATTTGCGAATAGGAGAGATAACACGTGAACTTAAGCTTCTTGCAAAAGAGTTGAATATTCCCATCGTTTTATTAAGCCAGCTAAATCGTAATGTTGAAAATCGGATTGATAAACGACCATTTATGAGCGATTTAAAGGACTCAGGAAATATTGAACAAGATGCAGATGTCATCTTGTTACTACACCGAGATGATTATTATAATCGAAACAGTGACAGCAAGAATAAAATTGAGGTAAACGTTGCTAAACATAGGAATGGGCCAGTAGGTGCTATAGAGTTATCATTTCTTAAAGATACCGGGACGTTTTTAGATTTGGCAAAAAAGTAGACTTTTGGAAGAACCATATGCAATTTAAACGTTATAATAAATGGATTATGAAAAAGCCACTAAGAAAATCTTTGGTGGCTCTTATTTATGGAGCACAATAAGGTATATGGCTTTTAATAAATATTGAGGTACATATTATAACTATTAGTAGGATTTATGGTAAATTTTAGATAAGAGAGATTTATTTAAAATGTTTATCTATACATATTGGGTATTAATAAGGGGGTTATATTTATGGAAATACCATTAGAGGTTTTATCTGATGAAAAAGGTTATTATGATAGACAATGTCCCAATCAAGAATGCGAATATATTTTTAAAATTCACATGGAAGATTGGGTTGAAAAAGTTACTGATGAAAAGGTCTTTTGTCCAATGTGTGGACACACCGCCCCATCAGATGCATGGTTCACGGATGAACAATATAATGGAATACAAAAAATAGTCGAGAACTGTACATTGAGTTATTTCCAAGGTGAAATAAATAAGACTTTTAACAAATTCTCAAAATCTACGCGAAACAATCAATTTGTTAAAATCGCATATAAACCTACTAGAAAAATAACCTTTCAGAATAATCCAATAGGTCAACGTGAAGAATGGGAAATAGAAATTATATGTGAAATTTGTGGAACTCGGTCAAGTATTATTGGAAGCGCTTATTTCTGCCCCTGTTGTGGCAATAACGCAGCAGAGAAAATCTTTGATGAATCCTTAGATACTATTCAAAAAATGATTGAATCCAAGCAAGCTATGTTAACTATGTTCTCTGAATTGTATGGAAAGTACAAAGCTGAAACAATGTGTCGATCCATGTTTGAGGGCAGCTTAGGTGATATTGTTTCTGCTTTTCAAAAATATGCTGAAGCAAGATTCATGAAACTATCAACAAAGAAAGTTAGAGTGAACGATTTTCAAATAGTAGAGAAGGGAAGTACATTATTTAATGATTACTGTGGAAGTGGGTATGGGACATGGTTATCAAAAGAAGAGTTGAATTTCATGAATCTCATGTTTCAGAGAAGACATATTTTAGAACATAATAATGGGATAGTAGATGAGCGTTATATTAAACAATCCAATGATTTAAATTATAAAGTAGGTCAACGATTGGTTCTGAAAGAAAAAGAAGTTGTTACATTATTAAGAGTTATAAAAGAGTTGGGTGAAGGTTTAAAGGGGTTATCGAAATAGATTGCTTATTTTTCATTTGTTCACTAAGTTAATTTCTAGAATATAAATTAGCATATTCTAGGGGACACTAATATTGATATATAAGGAGAATCTCAAGATAATGTTGAAATCCATTTTTAGCTATATTCAAGACAAACAAGAAGAAGCTAATAAAAGATTTACTCAAAGAAAATTAAATGCATGGTATAACGCTGATCATATTTTTTCAGAAGAAGTTACTCCAGATACTGAACGTATCTTTGAAACACTAACTATTGATGAACCAATCAAATTAGTTTGCGATTATAACATGCCTCCATTCAATAGTTCCAAATATGATACAAATCCAGCAACGGTAGAAAGATTACGAGAGTATCTCAGTCAAGAGTTGGAACTGATAAAACTAATCTAAAACTTGGTTATTTACCATTAGTGAAAAATGTTGAATCAGACCTTGCTAGAGAAGGTTCGTACAAACATGCAATACATGATTTAATGAAAAAAAAATATAAAAGTATATGCTAAGCTGGAAAGAGTGGAAAGAAATGATAATCCTTTACAACCTCTTAGACCGAAACCGAATTTTCATTATCCAAAAAGTATATACGTAGTAGAACTGCATATCAATACAGACTTAGAGGAACTAAATAAAAAAGCAAATGAACGACTTGAGTACCTAGAAAAACAAAGAAAAGAACGTGAAAAGGAAGATGCAACTTTTAGGGCTGCTCCTAAAAATACTCACGTTTATGATAATGAGGATTATCTAGATTCTCGCAGTGTTTGGGATGGTTATGATGAAAATGGCGTGCCTTATGAAGATTATGAAAGAGACGAGCCTTATAATGATGATTTATTAAAAGATGATTTATATGATTTGAAAGAAGAGAAAAGTAAAGAGGAATTAAGTACTCAATGTGATTGGGATGATTACGATGAAGATGGTTTACCGTATGAAGACTATAGAAAATAACAACATAAATCTTTTAACCCTTGTACTCACCTTTATCTCTAATTGAGGTTGATATCATAGATTCTTTAATAAGTAGGTTTTAGAATTGTAGTAGAAAAAAGAGCTTGGCATCCCAAGCTCAAATTTTTTATTTTTTTGCCTCTTAAATAACCACGGTGAACCGTATCATAAATAATATCAATCCTTCATAGCGCTCTAATACAATCTATAACTCAAGAAACCAGATGACACCGGTGCCGCCAACATGCCATCTGGTTTTATTGTTATTTACCCTATATACTCAACAATCCGCTCACAAATTTCATGAGTAACGAGAGAATCCTCAATAGATGGATCAGGAATCTGGTTATTTTGAACGCAATCAATAAAATGGTCCGTGATTTGATAGAATCCCCTCTTATAAAGTGTAGGTTCCCAGTCACCGAATTTCGTTATTTCCGTTTCTTTATTATGATAGTGTGTGGTTTCAACAAGGCTATCAACGACATATTTGTGATGTCCAGTCGTATATTCAATTTTTTCTTCTGTCACTCCGCCATTTCTGTTCATAATGCCCATCGCAATACAACTGACCCCAATAAGCTGTATAACCAATTGATCAAGCATTTCTCCACTTTTTATGTACTCTACCTTAACATCCTTCACCGGAGTATCCATCAAGAATCTAAGGGTATCTACCACATGGATAAAGTCCTCGACAACAAATCTTCTTACGTAGTCCGGTGAAGCAAATCTATTTTTTTGCATGATAATCATACTGGCTTTGCCGTGTTCCTTAAGTTCTTTTACTCTAGGTATAAATCTTCTGTTGAAGCCAACCATTGCGATTTTGCCTTTATCTTTGGCAATCTCCACAATTCTTTCAGTCTCTTGAAAATTCATCGAGATGGGTTTGTCTATGTAAGTGTTAATGCCGCTTTTAAGAAGTTTTTCTGCTGTTTCAAAATGGGCTTCTGTTGCCGTACTTACAATGGCGGCCTGGATTCCCATTGTAATTAGCTCATCTACGGTTTGAGCTTTTTCTTTAATCCTATATTTTTTGGCAATGGCATTCAGAATTTCGCTATTCCTTGTGCATAACACCAATTCAATTCCTTCTTTTTCAGAAAGAACAGGCAAGTATGCTTTTTTTGCGATGTCACCCAATCCAATTATGGCAATTTTAATCGTAATCACTCCTCAAGTGTTTCTAATTTTTTATGTTAAACCGTATCCTTTGCTGCTGCAAACCTTTGGCATTCATGATGAGAAGCAGAAAAAAGAGCAGGCCACCGAAGCCTCCACTTTATTTCATCTATTCTGTTACTATGTTTCTTTTAAGGCCTACACCTTCCTATCGACAGCCTGTGGAGGCTGTTCGAGCCAATTTTCCTTTATCGATAAAATCAAACCTTTTCCATAATATTTTTTCATGTCATTTGTAATTTTAGTAAGTTTAAGAATTATATCTGACCTTAAGCTTGAAGACATAGCCTGGTTAACCATTGTAAAACAAAAAATCCCCAGACAGGTATTCACAAAAAACATCATCAGCTTATCGGAGAATGGCGACATTTCCACATCAAATATTTTAAAGTCTCCTGAAGATGAAAGTGCAATATTCTCTTCTTTAAAAATTTCCTGCAGAGAATCTATTACTTTTTCAATCGTGTCTCTTCCTTTGCTAAAGTGAGTTTTCAAATCTGGACTCACAGCAAGTTTACTAAAAGTGACAAAAACCATTTTTGAAAACTGGGCCCTATGTATGATTCTGGATATATTGGCAATTTCCGCAACATTCAAAGGTCTTGATCCTCCAAAAAAACCATTGAGATATTTTATGCTTTTGGCGAAATCAATCCGATCATCAATATCTATTTGCGGAGGCTTCAAATGAATTCCTTTAGATAACATGAGAGCTACTATTTCATTTTGTATTTTAAAGGTAAATTCTATGCTGATTTGGAAATAATCACGAATGTCTTCTCTGATACACTCTGATAGTGCACTTGGATAAGTACTTAAAGAAAGCTGGGTAATATCATGGCAAAAATATAATATAAAGGTGTCGGAAAATAATTTGGGTGCCTCGACCTTTATGTCTTCATTAGTAAAACCAATAGGAATCGTGAGCTTGTCCTTCTTAAAAAACGCCTCGAGTTGATTCAGATTTTTTTTTGATTGATGCAGCAACCTTTCAACTACTTTTTTAATTTTTTTATCCTCTGCTGAGACGAAAAAGTATTCAAAAAACCTTAATTCCATACTGTTTTTTAAGTATGATGCCCAAATATTAGACACTTCTGTTGCAGTTATATCCATGGGGTTTCTTTCAAAAAGCACTGTAACCACTCCTTTCTAATAGTGTTACGTAAAGATGTGAATTTATGACAAAAGCCATTTTATAAAATCAATTATATAAAAAGACCTTAAGAGTGCCTTTGCTATCCATGGTTGCAAGCAGTACGTTTTTAATTTCAGTCTGATATACTCTTTCTAAATTGGAGATCAGCCAGCTCTCGTCCTTTTGAACATGTTTCAACTCTCTTTTAACTATCTTTCCTTCTTTAATGATGATTCTTGGCAGATCGAATGGTTCGGCCTTCATTTGTAAGTAATCAGGTGTTATGGGTTCATATTGGGGGTCTAAAAAATAAGAAATGCTTCCGTTTGCTTCCCAATACGCCAATGCCACCTTTTTAACATCGTCTACGTTCTTCTCGCGTAATTCTTCCAGAAGGACATCAATTGATATTCTTGCTTTTTTTAAACCCTTGTAAATAATATCCCCATTTTGTACGACTTTGATTGGCTTATTATTAACCAGCCCTCTGATTACCGGCCATTTTAGGATACTGAATAAACTAGCCAGATATAGTACAACTAACACCATAGTTGTAACAACAGAACCTTTAAGGCCAAGCTCTTCATCTGACAATGGATGGGCAATAATATTTCCAATTACTAAAGCCATAACAAAATCAAGCAGCCTTAATTGGGAAATGGCACGCTGGCCCAAGATCTTTGCAACAATCACTAAAAAGAAATAAGCAATGACAGCCCTAAGCCCCCACTCTATGGTGGTAAGTGTTTGCTGTCCTTCAAAAAAATCCATTTATGACACATCCTTAATTTACAGTTAAAACCTTAGGCGATCATCTAGAAGGACTTAGGCTCTCTTCCCGCAGGAGTCAAGTGCCTTCCACTCCAATCAACTCAGTAATTAAAACTAGTTTGTAAGCAACAAACTTTACGAAAACAGCTTTTAAATAAAACATTTCATTGCAGCCTTTTAAGAGTTTTTTCTCAGTCAAACACAATTATTCAAAAGAATAGGTCATAACCATTACATATAACATGTGACGCCTGGAAAATACTAAGAAAAAGGAGGCGTGTAAAAATGAAAAAGTTTTTATTGATGTTTATTTTATCTCTTTCCTTCTTAACGCTAGCAGGCTGCGGAAATGATGAAAAGCCAGAGGAAGGCGAACAAGTTGAAGATGTTGAAGAAGAGGATGAAATTGGTGACGGCGAGATTGATGATGAGTAGAAGAATCTAAATGCTAAAAAGATTTTTAAGAAGGGAGGGCCAGTTGCTGGTCCTCCTTTTTACGTAAATATAAAAATTAAAGATAAATTATAAACACAAAACAATGATCTTATAGGGAGTAGTTTGGGCCGGAATGCTCTTAGTGGAAGGGCCATAGATAACAATTAAATTCCGGTTGGCAATCGTTTTTGTGAAAGCTTGCCCATTTGTTAATACAGGCTGAGTTATTGGAGAAATATTTAGCTTAAGCTGGCCATCGCTGCTTATTAATTGTGAGTCAAAATAGTCTGCTTTTACGTTTTGATAGGGATTATGTTTGACCATGACAAGTGCACGATATTGCGGCGGGTAAATGAGAGGAACAGGTGCATTTCCATCATAATATCCTGTTACCCTGTCTCCTATTGTAACCATTGCCTGGTCGATAAAATAAGTGGAAGGAGACACTATAAAGTTTACTAATGATCCGCCACCATTATCGGCTGAGATTAGTTTATAACAACCCTCTTCCTCCGCATTTTGCCCAAATGAAATATCACTTATCATTGTCACGGTGCCAGAAAAATATTTTAAATTTACCACTTTCATTGCTCCAGTGCTGCTAATAAATGTGTTCCGGTTCAAATACTACATTTTATTTAACCAGTTTAATGAAGGTTCAAAAAATATTCGCTGATGTAGAGATTCGGTTATGAGGCTTGGGCTTTTATTCATGGTTTTCCTTTATTGGGGGAAGCCTAACATTATCTTAATTAATTGTATAAGGGAGTTGGCAGCATTGAAAAAAGTAACAAGTGTATTTTGGATTTCACTCGTTATTGCTAGCATATTTGTTATTTGGGGCATGGTTGCACCTGAGCAATTAGGTGAAGTGATGGATCAAACCAAAGTCTTTTTTCTGGATACATTTGGCTGGTTTTATCAGTTATCTGCAACGTTTTTCCTCATCTTTGCTTTGTATTTGATTTTTAGCAAGTATGGAAAAATTAAATTAGGTTCTAATGATGATAAGCCAGATTTCAAACGAAGTACATGGTTTGCCATGCTGTTCAGTGCTGGTATGGGTATTGGCTTATTATTTTTTGGAGTTTCCGAACCGATTTCCCACTTTACAAGTCCCCCGATTGGTGAGGGAGCTACACCTGAGGCTGCAAGGGTCGCTTTACGATATACTTATTTGCATTGGGGTTTCCATGCATGGGCCATTTATTCTGTTATAGCGCTTGTCCTTGCTTATTATAAGTTCCGAAAGAAACAGCCAGGGTTAATGAGTATTACGTTAACGCCTCTTCTAGGGAACAAAGCAAAAGGAATCATTGGCATTATTGTTGATAGTGTAGCGGTGTTTGCCACGATTTTTGGAGTAGCTGCTTCCCTTGGACTGGGAGCAGCCCAAATTAATGGGGGACTAAATTATGTGGCAGGAGTTCCCAATAACTTTACAGTGCAGCTATTGATTATAGCAATCGTAACGGTCCTGTTTATCCTATCAGCAAGTACAGGCCTTCAAAGAGGGATAAAGTATTTAAGCAATGCAAATTTGGTGCTGGCTGTTATTCTGCTTTTTACCTTCTTAATTTTAGGGCCAACAGGCTTTGTGCTGGATCTTTTTACAACTACTTTGGGAAGTTACGTACAAAACTTGCCCAGCATGGGATTAAGGCTCGCTCCTTTTAATGAAGAGCAAGCAACCTGGATACAGGATTGGACCATTTTTTATTGGGCATGGTGGATTGCGTGGGCTCCATTTGTCGGGACTTTTATAGCCCGGGTATCGAAGGGGAGAACCGTGAGAGAATTCATGATTGCCGTACTTGTTATTCCAACGCTTGTTTGTGCTTTTTGGTTCAGCATTTTTGGAGGAACGGCGATTTATTTTGAGTATTTTGAAGGTGTGAATATTTCTGGGCAAAGCCTTGAGACAGCATTATTTTTTGTATACGACCGTTTGGCGTTTTCAGGTGCTCTCGTGATCGTAACACTATTGCTCATAACCACTTTCTTTGTAACCTCTGCTGATTCTGCCACTTTCGTATTGGGTATGCAAACAACTAATGGTGATTTGAATCCTCCTAACATTGTTAAAATCATCTGGGGGTTATTTTTATCTGCATCAGCTATTGTACTGATGCTATCCGGTGGATTGAATGCCATGCAAACAGCCATAATTGTCAGTGCATTCCCGCTGACTTTTGTGTTGATTGCCATGTCCTTTGCCATTCTAAAGGAATTTAGAAAGGAGGTTCCTGCAAAAAGCGGGGCAAGGAAAAAAGCAAAAAAAGTGAAGCCGGGGGAAGAGCCTGATCCGGGGCTGGTGTGATACCTTAACAGAATAAATAGAACATGAGCTGTCTATGGATTAGTAAAAAGATGATATCCATTTATATTGACTATAACCAGAAAAAAGGATTGCCATTGGCAGTCCCTTTTTTTCTGGCTATTCACCGAAAACCCCTTCATATATCCGCTGCAAATCTTCCCGAAGCTTCTCTACCGGAACAAAGCGGGCCTCTCTTAAAACCTCTCTTCCATCCAGGTATAAAACAATTACAGGCACTGTAAAAGCCATCAGAAAACCGGCTATTTCCGTTACCCTGCCCGCATTAACAAGACCAGCTTCAATGCGTGGATATTCTTTTAATACTTCCTCGACCTGAGGAAGCAAACCATGACAGACACTTCAGCTGTCCGTTAATACATAAATAATACTCAGTTCGTGATTCTGAATGAATCCCTGAACTTCTTCCATGGATGTCAGCTCTTTCATCGTACTCCTCCCTTTTTCAGTAAAGACTTTTTTCCATTATACAATAGGATTTCCATAAGTCTTTCTAGAATACCTTATTGGGTTATTGTATTTAATAGTAAGGCTATAATAGGGTTAGATAAAAAATAGGAGTGATTAGATGGCAAATCAATGGGAAGAGAAGTTTGGAGCTGAGGAATATGTGTATGGTGAAGAGCCAAATGAGTTTATTAGAGAACAAGCTTACCGGCTTGGGGATAAAAAGAGAATTGTTGCTTTTGCAGAGGGCGAAGGACGCAATGCTGTTTTTCTTGCCACACAGGGACATGAAGTAACAGCCTGGGATTATACGCAAAGCGGGTTAAAGAAAACGGAAAAATTGGCGGAGCGCCATAACGTCAGAGTAGAAACAGGACAGAAGGATTTAATCCATGATCCTGTGCCTTCGGAAGAGTATGATGCATCGATAATGGTTTTTGGCCACTTTTTTAAAAAGGATCAAAAAACGGTATTTGAAAAGCTGATTTCAGTAGTAAAGCCTGGAGGAACTGTCATGCTGGAGGTTTACTCAGAGGACCAGCTTCGCTATCAAACAGGCGGTCCTAAAAGAGTTGATATGGTATATGATCCTGCAGACCTGCTTGAATGGATTCGGGACTATAAGGTTCTCCATTTCTTTTACGGCGAGCAGGAGAGAGTGGAAGGGACAGGACATACTGGTACTGGCCATGTTATCCAGGTGATATTGCAAAAAGAAAAAATCTAGAATAAAAGGGAGGCTATGCGGCCTCCCTTCTGTATATTTATTAAGATGTGATCGTATGGCTGCTGCTTGCTCTAGCGGAATAGACGCGGTATAAGACAAATGCAATCGCTGATAGCAGGATGCCTGATATATATGGAAAGCCAATGCTGATGGTGAAGAGCCAGCCTCCTAAAGGCGGGCCGATAATTCTGCCCAGGGAGTCAAACGATGATAACAGCCCTGTCGTACTGCCATGCCCGGTCTGGGAAGTCTTTGTCAGGAGAGAGGAAACACTTGGACGGATAAAACCGTTCCCCACACCAAATACAGTCAAATAAATCGCTGCTGTAGCGAAGCTGTCTATCAGCAATATTAGAGCAAAACCAATGGCAGATATCGTAATACCGATTTGGATTACAGCTCCTTCTCCGTATTTTTTCGTCATCCTCCCTACTAAACCGCCTTGTACAAGGGCCCCTGCGAATCCCATAATCATAAAGATATAGCCGAGCTCAACAGTACCCAAACCTGCTTTTTCAGCAGCAAAATAGGCAAATGTTGCTTCAAGGCCTGCCAGGGATAAAGAGACAAACAGCTGCAGGATAAACAGAATGCTAACAGATCCGTTCAACGCTTTTAATAACCCAGTCCGTTTAGCAGAATGATTGCTCCGCTGTTCCGGTGAAAGGGATTCTTTTAGGACGGCCATGACGAGAAAAAATGTAATGAAGGAGGAAGCTCCCGCCAGATAAAAAGGTATATTCAGACTTTCCCGGGAAAAGACGCCGCCAATTGCGGGTCCAAAGATAAATCCTAAACCGACAGCGGCACCGATAATCCCCATCCCTTTTCCGCGGTCCTCTTCGGAAGTGATATCTGCTACATAGGCCATGACAGTCGGCATGTTGGCAGATGATAAGAAGCCTCCGATGATTCTTGCGGCAAACAGCATCCAGAGCTCAGAAGATAAAGCCATCATGAAAAAAGATAATCCAAGTCCGAAGATCCCAATCATGATGACTGGCTTTCGGCCTATTCTGTCGGATATGCGGCCCCACATGGGGGCAAAGAGAAGCTGCATTAAGGAATATACAGCCATCAGCAAGCCTAATTGTGTAGGCGAAGCCCCTAATTCTTCAGCATAAAAGGGAATAACAGGAATAATGATTCCAAACCCCACCATAACGAGAAACATAACGGCGAATAAAAGAGGCAGTGCTTTTTTTGAATTCAAAGTATTCACTCCATAAATGTCAAATTCCACTAAGTAATATGATTATAACAAAAACAATCCCGCACTTTCACCTTAGGAAGCATACGGTGAATAAAGAAGCTCTAAATTAGTGACGGATGAGATCGATAGCGTGGGTTTTATCATTCCTGCCAACGAAGGAAAATGGAGTTTCTCAAAGCTCCGCGGTGAACTAGGGGAATTGGCAGCCGGGAAGATTGCAGGCAGAGAAAATGACGAAGAAATAAACTTTTCAAATCAGCAGGAATCGCATGCTTTTACCCCGCTGTGGCTGCAGAATTTTTATGAAATAGCAATCCAGGAAGGCGTTGGAACCAAGGTAGAAATCTAAAAGGATGCATAGTGATTAGCGCTTGGGAAAATCTATATCTATACTTCCGAAAAAAGGAGAGATATAGATGCCAAAGAAGCCGGATAAAGTAACTGAAGAACAGCAGGTGGTTTCTGCTCAAAATCAGGCAGATCAATTTAAAAAAGGAATGGATACCGAATTTTCCATGGAAGAAAACGTTCAGGATGCGGCAGCTAAAAGCCAGCAGTACCAGGCAAATAATCAGCAGCCGACATATGAGCCAAATAAGCCGTTTTAAGAGAAACTGTATGATGGGTTTTTTAGCCCATTATGCAGTTTTTTTATTTTAAGATTCAACTCAATAAGTAGCGTTAGTAAAGTTCGGAATCCTTAGAATTAGGTATATATTACTATTCTGAAATTAGGAAAAATGGTTCTAAGGGCTGTTAATTAGTTAAATTTCACTATGTTATGATAATTCTAACAATTCAATGGAGAGGAGATCGTTTTGTGGAAAAGAAGAAACTATTATCTGTTCTATCAACGGGAGCTCTTGCGCTTTCTTTATTAACGCCACTGGCATTAAACCCTTCTACAGTGGAAGCGGCTATAGTTCCGAAATGGGATGTTGAAAGATATGGGGATCGCGTTGATATTGATGGCAAGCTAAACAGTCTTTCAGAGGATCCGTCATTTTTGAAGAAGGCTGAGAAAGCTATTAAGGAACAATCAGCACAAATAAACTTTGAAGAAACTGATAGTAGTTCAACTGATTCAGAAGACAGTACTTTTACATATGATGGAGGATCTAAGTATTTCTTAAATCGGGACTTAGATTTCAAAACATTTACTCTCCGCAGTGTCGGAGAAAATGTTGAAATATGGGTAGCAAATGATCTTTCTTTCCCTGATGATCGCCCTGCACATGTTGTGACACAGGAGCAGGTGGACAAGCTAAGAGATGAGTTTGACAGCAATATCTATCCTAAGGCGACTTCTTTCTTTGGAACACCGGATAGCCTTGATGGTTCTCATTCTCCTTTACCGGGAATGGTTGGTCTTCCTGACGGATACTATGAGGGAAGCGATAAAGTGATTATGCTAGTGGACAATATCATAGATGAGGGATATAATGACCCATCTTACCCATTCTTTGTTGCCGGCTTCTTCTGGCAGACACTAGAAAACTATATTGATAGAAATATCATTACTATTGATACAAACAGCTGGGAAACTCGCTTGGAATCCACTTTCTTTGGAACAACGATTCATGAACTCCAGCATTTAATTCATGCTGACAATGATGGTGCTGAAGAAACGTGGATTAACGAAGGTATGTCCACATTCTCTGAGTATCTTGGAGGTTATGGCCATGATGCCGGTTCTATTAACTTTTATTTAGACCATCCGGAAAATTCATTAGTAAACTGGGATGACCATAGAACAGCAGAGACTGGCCCTGAAACGATTGCCGATTATGGACAGGTTTATCTATTTACTTTGTATATGAACGATAAATTCGGCCAGGACTTTATCCGTGATTTAGCATTGAATGAAACGCAGGGCATTGATAGTGTTAATGAGGTATTAAAAGCACATGGGTCAAATCTCGATTTCACTCAGTTATATCAGAACTTTATTACAGCTCTGACTTTGGATGATGAAAGAGCAGGCAATGGAGTTTACAATTTTGATAGCATTGACCTGCGTGACCTTGAAGTGGATCAAGAAGGTACAAAGCGTGGCATGACTGTAGACTTTGACAAGGCTGTAACTTATGAAAAAGAAGGCGTGCCTGCTTGGGGCGGAGATTTTAAAGAGTTAGATTTCCAGGATAAGATTAGAACTATTTCTTTTGATGGTGTTGACTTCCTTCCAACTCCTTGGGAATCGGTTGCTGATCCAAAGGATTCAGAAAATCAGGTTCTATGGGGCAATGCGGGAGACGAAGCGGATAATGCTTTGATTTTTGAAGCAGATCTTTCTAGTGTTGAAACTGCCACATTGAAATTTGATAACTTTATAGATATCGAAGAGCAATGGGATTTCGGAGTAGTCCAAGTTTCAACTGATGGAGGAAACACATGGAAAAGCCTTGCCAACGAAAACACTCGTAGTGATGTAGTGGAGGAAGGCTATCCAAAAATTAAAGAAAACGTACCAGGCTTTACTGGACATTATGTGGATTGGCAGCAGGAAGCTTTTGATTTAACTGAATATGCAGGCCAGAAGGTACTAGTATCTTTCCGCTATTTAACAGACTGGGGACACAATGACAGCGGCTGGTTCATTGACAATATTGAAATTCCGGAAATCGGTTATACCCAAGACGGAAGTTCCACAGACGCTTTCAAATCCATGAATGAATTAATGAGCCAGTATGTAAACTACACAGTTACTTTTATTAATGAAAGAGAAGTAGGAAATAAAAAAGGTGCGAAAACCAACTATAAAGTTCTAACGGTTGATCCTTTCAATGTAACGGAAGAGAATGCACTGCAGCTGAGGCAGCTGTTCCAAAACGGAAAGAATTATATGATTACATCCTATGCAGCGCCTTCCGATGATAAAAGTCCAGTTGATTTCACTTATGAAGTGAAATTAAAAGGTCAATCTAAAAAGAAATAAACAATTTATGGAGCCTATCACATTGTGGTGAGCTCCTTTATTTGTATAAGTGTATTTTGAACCTTGCTTTTAACTCCTGTAAAATAAGTGCATAATCATAGCTTTAAAAAGGAGTACATATGAAAAAGTACATTGTCATAGGAGCGGGAATTCTTGGAGCTTCGACTGCCTATCATTTGGCGAGGGCAGGCAAAGCCGTTACCGTTTTTGATCGTAAAGACCCTGGGCAGGCAACTGATGCAGCTGCTGGGATCATTTGCCCCTGGCTCTCCCAGCGGCGGAATAAGGCCTGGTATGCTCTAGCCAAAGGTGGGGCGGCCTATTATCACACGCTTATTAAAGAGCTCGAGGAGGACGGCGAGACGGATACAGGGTATCAGCAAGTAGGTGCGATCAGTCTGCATACAGACCCTGATAAGCTTGGGAAAATGGAAGAGAGGGCGGTTAAAAGGCTTGAAGATGCACCCGAAATCGGAGAGATTGTACAGATTTCCCCGGAGCAGACTTCTGAACTGTTTCCTCCTTTAGCTAAAGAATATGCATCGGTCCATGTTAGCGGTGCGGCGCGCGTCAATGGGCGCGAACTAAGGGAGGCGCTCCTAAGAGCAGCTGAAAAACATGGCGCTGAGTTAGTTTATGGCTCTGCTGAGCTGGTTTGCGATGGAAATACAGTCACTGGGGTTAAAGCTAATGAAAAGGATTATGAAGCAGAACACGTGATTGTAGCGGCTGGAGCGTGGGCTGGTGAGCTTTTTAAACCATTGGGCATACATTTGGATGTAAAGCCGCAAAAAGCCCAAATCGTCCACCTGCAGCTTGAAGGTGAGGATACGGGAAAATGGCCAGTTGTCATGCCGCCAAACAATCAGTATATTTTAGCTTTTGACGGCGGCCGGGTGGTCGTGGGTGCTACACATGAGGATGAAATGGGATACGACTTAAGGGTAACCGCTGGTGGTTTAAATGAAATTTTCGATAAAGCTTTGACTATTGCACCCGGTCTGGCTGATGGAACATTTGGGGAAGCACGTGTAGGGTTCCGCCCTTATACGCCTGGTTTCCTGCCTGTTATAGGCGAAGTTCCTGGCTTTAAAGGCCTTTACCTGGCAAATGGACTTGGGGCTTCAGGACTTACCGCAGGGCCGTTTCTAGGCGCACAGCTGGCCAAGCTTGCAATGGGGGAAGAAGTGGATATTGATTTAGAGCAGTATAATCCTGCCGGAGCAATAGAGCAAATGTAATTTTTAAAGGTGTCTGTCTAGCGAACAGGCACCTTATTTTTATTTTCTAAAGTGAAAATGGAGCTTTGTCCTAAGAATATTACTGGCAGGTTAATAAATCACTTAATTTCGGGTATACACTAATGAAATCAATCATAATAGATACTTTCATTAGGAGGATAAATCATGCGATGGAAAGGAAGAAGAGCGAGTTCTAATGTAGAAGACCGAAGAGGCATGGGCGGCGGGGGAAAAACGCTCGTTGGCGGCGGCCTTGGAGGAATCATTATCCTATTAATATTTACCTTTCTAGGAGGCAATCCAGGAGAGCTTTTAGGCAATATGGCAGGAATGGACTCAGGGACATCGGTTCCATATGAAGAGACAGAGCAGGAAAAAGAGCTTGCACAGTTCGTCTCTGTTGTACTTGCTGATACAGAAGAAGTATGGTCAGAAATTTTTGAAGAACAAGGATTAGTTTATGAAGAGCCGACACTTGTATTGTATTCAGGGAGTGTCCAGTCTGCCTGCGGGGCAGCATCCTCGGCTGTAGGTCCCTTTTATTGCCCGGGTGATCAAAAGCTTTATATTGATTTAAGTTTTTATGAGGAGCTGCAAAGAAAATTCCAGGCTCCAGGGGACTTTGCAATGGCTTACGTAATTGCCCATGAGGTGGGCCACCATGTACAAACCCTTTTAGGAACAACCGAAGAAATTATGCCTCTGCGCCAGCGGATGAGCGAAGAAAAATTCAATCAGTATTTAGTCCGTTTTGAATTGCAGGCTGACTATTATTCCGGTGTATGGGCACACCATGCCCAGGGGATGGGTTATCTGGAAGAGGGCGACCTGGAAGAAGCATTGAATGCTGCGACCGCTGTCGGAGATGACACCCTCCAAAAAAGAGCACAGGGTCATGTCGTTCCGGAAAGCTTTACCCATGGAACTTCTGAACAAAGGAAATCATGGTTTCATAAAGGCTTCCAAAATGGAACGATTAAAGGCGGAAACACTTTTGAGAGCAGTAATCTAAACAGAAGCTGGTGATATAGCCGGGATGAAGGTAATACCCTATGAACCAGGAAGTACAAACATTTATGCTAAAAGATGACGGACTACTGCCAAATAACCCGACATTGCCAGTCATCGTTTATAAAGGTGTGTTCAAAAATCATCCGGCTGATATTGAGACCACATTTAACCGCCATAATTGGACTGGGAGCTGGACTGGCGGAGTGTATGAATATCATCATTATCACACCAATACGCATGAGGTTTTAGGCGTAAAAGCAGGAAATGCAACGGTTCTGATTGGAGGCGGTAAGGGAAAGCATTTTGAACTGCATAAGGGCGATGTGATTGTGCTTCCGGCAGGGACAGGCCATAAGAAGCTGGAAAGCAGTGCTGATTTCGAAGTTGTCGGTGCTTATCCGGATGGAAGAAGCCCGAATATGTATAAAAGTGATCCAGAAGAACGGGTAAAAGCCCTTGCGGAAATCCGGAATGTACCGGTTCCGGATTTTGATCCTGTTTATGGGGAAGATGGGCCTTTGCTGGGGAAGTGGAGAAAGTAAAAGGATAAACCCTGCCTTATAAACTAAAGGCAGGGTTTATCATATTTATTTATAGATTAACACCTTTCCAACTGTTCCATCATCGCTTTGTCCTGTGACACGGAATTTTAATCCGTTATTAGGCACTTTGCGGCCTGCATCAACTAATCCAGCGTTGCTGTAGTCAGCACTATCATCGAATAATGGATTTCGCTTTGTAAAGTTATCCTTCATAGTCACTCCTAATAAGTCTGTATAATCCAGGGACATTTTTTCTGTCTTCTCAAGTCCGAATGCAGCATCATGAAGCTGATAGCGTGTAGAACCTACAGCATTATCACTCCAGTAGTTTGCATGCTGATCAGCATCAACCACTCCAAGGAATCCGTCTCCAGGGTGTACTCCAGTCCAGTTATTGTCGTATGATTCATCTACATACCAAACTACTAGACCGGGATCATAAGACATCAAGCTGTTCCCACGGCGGATGTTTTTCAAGCCTTCATCTACTCCGTTGTGGGATCTCCATTCAAGAAGGTAGTAATGATTTGTAGTATATTTACCGTCATGCTTTTCAAAGCCATCCAGAGTGAAAAGAGGTTCGTTTTCAGCTCCGTCGTAGAATATTTCATTTCCATCTGCTGTAACTTTGATGTTATCAGCAAAGAACCCATCTAAATTAGTGGCCCAGTCTGTCATAGAACGGAATTGAAGCTGAATTTCCTGCCCTGCATAGTTACTTAAATCAATTGTTTCGTGAATCCAGCCATTACTTGAACCAGTGTATCCTGGGAGGTTTTCTTTAATGGCAGGGTAGCCGTTGGTGTCAAGCGTACTTGTGGTTCTGTCACTTGATAAAGACTCCCATGTTTTTCCGCCATCTGTGGAGACTTGGACCATTGCGTAATCCCATTCTTTCTCAATATTGTACCAGGCATCGAAGTCCAGAGTTGCATTTGTAGCCCCGGTTAAGTCAAAAGTTGTCACCATTTTATGGTCAATTTCATCTCCTTTTCCGCCATAATATTCGTAGGATCCTTCTTTAGGAGTATTCATTACATTTAATTTTTCAGGTAAATCAATTCTAACAGCATCGTTGTTTGTACCTTTGGTAACCCCTTCATCCAGAAGAACTGTGGTACCTTCACTAGTAATATCCTCTTCATAATTTAGGGTACTCCCGCTTAACCAGTTTCCGTCATGAAGAGCTTGCAGCATTTCCTTTGCATATGGACTCATCCCAGGAGGTTCAGTACCTGGAACGTCGCCAGCCCAGCTTCCGCTCGACATTAGTGACCAGTAAGCAACAGCTTCACCTGCTCCACTGTAAACAGTGTCATATTCGTCAGGAAGCCCTAAATCATGGCCAAATTCGTGAGTGAAAACCCCTGCGGCCCCGTCTTCAGGTTCAATAGTATAATCATAAGCACCTAACAGACCACCGAAGCGATCGCTATTAGATGATCCGCCTGGAACAGCAACTAAATTGCCAAGGTTCCAGCGGTGAGACCAGATAGCATCTCCCCCAAGAGAACCTCCGCCAGCTTCTTCACCAACACCGGCATGAATAACCATTAAGTGGTCAATGATTCCATCAGGCTCATTGTATACGCCATCTCCATCATAATCATCACGATCCCAAACATCATACTCACTTAAATCTACATTTGGATCTTGTCCAGCTTTTGTTAGTGCTTCATATACAAGAGTACGTGGACGTGCATCACTGCCATTTTCATCCGGGTAATTCCCGCCGTAGTAAGCTGCAGGATTATCAGCTGTATACCAGCCGGCTACAGTACCATCCACTGTATAGCTTCCCCCGGATTGTTGTTCAAAATATTGTTTCATGGAGATGAAATTTTCGCCATTCGGACCTTCATATCCATTTTCTCCAAATATCATGTTCTGAAAATGTTCATGCGTATAATCCTCATACCACATATCGGTCTCTTCTTTAGTGATCGAACTCTTTTCATAATCAGGGAAGTCAATAGCCAATACTAGTACCTTGTCGGAACGGACCTCTCCGTCATAGCTCTCGTTCTCTACAGGATCCACTGTATTCTTCTTAGCTTGCCCTAACTTATTTCCGTTTCCGTTCTTTAGTCCATTAGATTCGGTTTTTTTAGATTTAGGAGGTTCACCTAATCCTTGTGGGAGACTATCCTTTGTTTTTGTAAACTGGCTCTTTGCCTTCAAATACTTCGTCAATGCCTTATCAGCTTCTGCGGGGCTTGCATCCTTAGCAAGTTTGCCCTCCTTCTTAAGCATTTCAATCAATCTTTCATCGTTTGCAATACCTAAATCAACTGGCCCGGATACTTTGGTGGCAGCAGAGACAGTCTGTGGTGCTGATGTCCCACCTGCGATACTTCCGGCAAATAAACTGGTAGCTACAATCGTGCTGGCTGTAATACTGGAAAAGACTTTTAATGCTCGGTTTTTCTTGGCCAACTTAATTCCCCCTATGGTTGTTACTATGTATTCAGTTAGATAATAGTCTTATTTTTGAATATTGTAAATATTAAGAATTCAATACGACAAAACTAGTAGTAATATATCGAATTTCGATAAAAATTTAGGTGGGGATACACCAAATTTTGAGGTTTTTTTAGGGCTAAATATCTAATATGATTTCGGAAGTATCAGGGCACAGAAAATATTTTTACAACACAAAAAAACCAGAAGAGCATCCACTCTTCTGGCTTCTATGTTTCTGAGTATTAACGTACACCCTTCATATATACCTGAATCTTTGGACTCAATAGGAATAAAATGATAGAAAGTACGATTGCAGCTGCACCGATTACACCAAAATAAGTCATTTCAGTTTCTGGTGTGTAGAATTTAACGATTTGTGCATTGATTGCCTGTGCCGCAGCGTTTGATAGGAACCAAAGGCTCATTGTCTGTGCTGAGAAGGCTGCAGGCGCTAATTTAGTTGTTGCTGAAAGTCCGACAGGTGACAGCAATAGTTCACCAAGGACGACAATGAAGTAGCTGAGCACAAGCCATAATGGGTTTACCAGAGAATCGGTTCCGCCCAAGTAAGCAGGCACCAGGATCACGATGAATGATAGACCTGCAAATAATAGTCCCAATGAAAACTTTTGCGGAACAGAAGGCTGGCGTTCGCCCATCTTCACCCACATCCAAGCAAATACAGGCGCTAAGAAAATGATAAATAATGGGTTAAGCGACTGGAACCATGCTGGCGAAATATCAATTCCCATGAAGTCCAGCTGGGTACGCTTATCCGCATAGTTAGCTAAAATCGTTGAACCTTGTTCCTGAATTGCCCAGAACATCACAGATGCAATAAATAGGGGAATGTACGCTATAATACGTGAACGTTCCACATCCGTTGTTTTCGGGCTGCGATACATAACGGTGAAGTATGCAATCGGAATGGTAATACCTAAAATACCAACGAGTGCGATAAAAGTATCTACTGTTAAAAGTCCTGTAGGGATTCCAATTGCAACCAAGATCGCAATTATTAGAGCACCTAAGCCAATTCGGGTATAGACTTTTTTCTTTTCATCACCGGATAGAGGGTTAGAAACAAATGTCCCCGCCAATCCAAGGTTTTTCTTCTTTGTAAAAATAAAGACTAATAATCCAAAAAACATACCTACTGCAGCAATACCGAAACCTAGATGGAAATTATATTTCATTCCAACTGTTCCGACAATTAATGGTGCAAGGAATCCGCCAAGGTTAATACCCATGTAGAAAATACTGAAACCTGCATCACGGCGTGTGTCTTCGGGACTGTAAATTTCACCGACAACGCTGGATACATTCGGTTTTAGAAGTCCTGTACCCAAGACGATGAGCACCATGGAAACAAAGAACATGGCCAGGCTTCCCGGAATAGCAAGTGCAATATGACCAAGCATGATGAGCACTCCGCCGTAGAAAACAGCTTTTGATGTTCCGAAAATTCTATCCGCGAGCCAGCCGCCAATAATACCGGACATATAAACTAGTGAACCGTAGATCGACATGATGGCAAGAGCAGTTGTTTCATCCAGGCCTAATCCGCCTTTTGAAACTTCATAATACATATAAAATACAAGGATTGCTCTCATTCCATAGTAAGAGAAACGTTCCCAAAACTCAGTGAAGAAAAGTGTGAACAAGCCCTTAGGATGGCCAAAGAAACCTTTTTGAGGCACACTTTCAACAATTTTCTGCCTATTATTATCTGTCATGTATAATCCTCCTTTAGCTATTCTATAATATCTTTCGTTGTTTCCAATTGTCAAAAAAAATTTTATGTAACCATGGTTATTATTGACTTTTTACTAAGAATAATTGAATTATCCTGTAAATTAATCTAGAAATTTATTTTTTCAGAATAATTATTATGTTTTCGCTTTTCTAAAACAAGCTTATTATTCCCATAAAAAAGCCGCCCAAACCGGCGGCTATTAGAGAATCTATTATACCTCTGCTAGTACTGCATCTTTATGACCATATAGTTCAGATTGAGCGTTACGGCTAGATAGCCGGTTTTTTCCCAATTCCTTTGCTCTCAGTAGCATCTGATCTGCATAAACATATGCTTTTTCGATAGAAAGCTCCTCATTCACTTTATAGAAAAACAGTCCAAATGACGCAGTATAGGAAAGTGATATGTTTTCCTCTTTAAACTCAGCTTCAAAACTGCTATTTTCAATTCCCTGGCGAAGTTGCTCTACCAATAAAACGCTCTGCTCATAGTTGCGGTTTCTGAGAAAAATCGTGAATTCTTCTCCGCCGCTTCGAAATAAATAATCTTCCTTGGAAAGATGGCTTTTTAATGTATTGGCAAAATGCCTGATTGCATGGTCGCCTACAGCATGATTGTAACTATCATTAATTCTTTTAAATTTATCTATATCCGCTACCACAATGCCAACATGCTCATCTGTCTTATTCAGCTCGGACATTTTTTTATCCATAAAGGCGCGGTTGTATACTCCTGTTAGAAAGTCAGTGTAGGCCATTTGTTCAAATTTATCCCGTTCTATCTTATTTTGCAGCATTTGCGATTTTGAAAGGAATGAGCGGCTTACTAGATAATTTAGGAAAAATAGGCTTATGAGCATTTCCCATTTTTCTTCCTGGAGGAAAAGCAGCAATAAACCATTTGTGAATGCTATTTTTCCCATATCGAGTATACTTCTAGTTTTTATAAAATCAATTGCTTCCCGTTTAGTTTTGATATCTCCCAATAGAGTGAAAATGGTGATTAAGAAGGTGTCCGAAAGTATGGATGTGATGGTTATCAGAATAAGCATAACAATCCAAAACCCAAAGGGTACTGGCTCGAGAAGTGGATATAGAAAGCTGAACAGGTAAAAAGCAATCGAGTTGCTTAGCACAAAGGAACCGATATTATAAAACGTATGAACAAACTCATCTGGATCAGCCGTCTTCGTGCGCTTTTTATTAAAATAAACGGTAAATCGGTAAATGCTTTCAAATATAAACAAACCTAAAGGACCGGTAAATAACCCGATCGATAAACTGTAATTGATTCCATAATCCATACTGGTACTGCCGTTTTTACTGAGAATGCGCAAATGATGGTACAAGCTTGAAAAAAACCAATAAATGATCAGCGCTTTTAAATATACAGGGCTTTCGACGATGATTCCTTTTGAGGAAAAAGCAAGGGCCATAGAGATAAAAAAAAGTGACAAAATGAAGATTCTTAAGCCGTGCATAAAGCTGTTCTCCCTTCCCTTGTATATATCTCTATTTTAAAGGAATTTTTTACTATTAAATAGTTTAATTTATCATATTTTCATAATTTTACGATATTTAATTTCTATACCTAATACTCTTGTGCTTTAAAATGGATAACTTTCTTTTTTAATAGGGTGATATGAAATTCGTAGAAGCGTGGCCTTTTGCTTTTAAAGGTGAATTCACAACTTTTAAGCATAAAATGGTTATAAGAATCAATTTTTCTGGTTTATATTATACCCAATAGGGTATAATAAGTGTGAAGGTAACTTTTTAAAATATGGTTACAATAAAAAATAGTATTTTAATCGAGTTAGAAAGAAGGAATGAATATGGCGAACAAAAAAATAGTCTATTTTGTTTCCTTAAGTTCCAATGTTCCTTTTGTGTTAAAAGAAGCTCTCAATTTTGCAGAGAATGATCATGATATATCGATCTTTTTTGACTTGGATGGTGCAAGGGTTTTAGATAAGCGATATGTGAAGATTGTTGAAAGAACGCATGACGCTGATATTGCTGCTTTAATTCAGAAGGCTATTAATAAAGGAATTCACTTATATGGATGCCAGATGAATGTTCTAATAGCAGATGGATTAGAGCTTGTAGAAGGGGCAGAAACTGCCGGCGTTGCCACTTTTCTGGATATCGCGTACAGTGCTGATGCTGTGCTAAGTTACTGATGGGAGGTTATTTTAATGAAACAAAAGAAGGTAGTTGTACTCGCCATGCATGAAGAATTGGAAACAGCTTATCCTCCTCTAAACGTTGCTGTTGGTGCTGCCTCTTCAGGTGCAGAAGTTCTTTTGGCTTTTTCACGCAAAGGCGTCAACCTATTGGATAAAAAATATATCTCCGTACCATCACATGGTCTGGAGTATCTTTCAAATGCTGTCAGTGACTTTGGTGTTTCGTCTGTACATGACCTGCTGGGGATTGCTGTAGAAATGGGTGTTCAGCTGTATGTCGTGGATTTAGATATTGATGATAATTTTGAATTTCTTTACCCTGCTGAGCAGGTCCCGATTAAATGGGTTTTGAATGAAGCTCAAAGCGCAGATTTATTTATGCATTTTTGAATGAATTCTTAAAAGGACGTCTGGCAATTGTTAAACGGGCGTCCTTTTTCTTTGAATAAATTCATTCTATAATAAAGTGCTAAGCAAGAAAAAACATATGTAAAAAGGGAGATATAACAGTAGGTTTTTTTACCGTAAACAAAACTGTATGCAAGTAAACAATAATGTATACAAATGTATTCAATAATGTAAACAAGTGTGCAAAAACGTATGCTTATTGGTATAAAGCTAAGTGTGCGCCTTTGTATACACGTATGCAAAAGTGTATATTTAGTAGCTGGAGTTGGATAAAGTCTTTTTGTAGATAATTTTTTAAAGGTAAAGATCCCATGCTCTCCCGCCTTTTCTGTGCAGTATCCTTTGCAAAGACTAAGCAGGATTTATAACAGGAAGCCCTTATGAAACAAAAAATGGTATCTGTTCCACTATTTCTTTATCCTTAAAAACTAGATAATATTTTATGAAAAACGGTTAATCAAGGCGTCCTCACATTTTTATTTCCTATTATGAAAAATGAGCGTTAGTAGGAAATAAGAAGCAAGAAAAAATAGTGAGCGACCAAACAAATATAGAAGCGAAATATTATAGAAGCGAAATATGAGCTGGAGTGATAGATCCCCCCTAGTTAGACTGGTCATTTGCTGAAGTGTTTATTACACCTCTCCCCCCTTCTCTTTATATTTCAACTGATGCTGCTTCTTCAGGTGAAGTTTTTAGCTTTTTCAATGTTCGACATATAACGATGTCCAGTTTCAACCTGTACTCTTCCTGAATCATTCTAATTAACCCCACCATCTTATTTAAATCTAATTAGCTTATTAGGGGACATATGTCAGGTTTGCCTTCCGGAATAATTAAGAAGTTATTATAGAAAAAACAAATCAAAGATGAGGCCTGAAGGTTCGGAGTACTTGTCCTTTGATACAAGTGCCAAAAAAATGATGTTTTCTCATATTTGCTAGATATTGAAAGGGTGTTGGTATAGGCTGATCCTTTTATGGAATAGGCTTATCAATAAAGAAAGAGGACAGCTTTGTTTGTATTCGCATAAGCAGGAAGAAGGGGGATTCGTCATAAGAGTTCAATCTAGTAATTTATTCATACGAGTTTATGAGTAGGCAATAAGATTAATCAGAAATCTGATTAATAAATTAATTCCCCTATTCGGATCTGCTCCTTATTTAATAATTCAGTAGAACGTGGAACCTAGTAAATACTTATTAAATTCAAAAAATAACGCTTATTCAGAAAGAAAAATTGTAAATTAAGGTTGTAAACAAAAATGCATACAAGAATACAAATATGAATGCAATTGCATACAAAAAAGTAAACTTGTATTCAAAAGTGTATGCAACCCTGTATATATAGATGTGTGCGGAAATGTATACAAGTAATCGAAGTTTGTAAACAAGTTTGATAAAGTTTACACTTTGTTTACGTCTTTACGCTTTCATTACTTTTTATCTCCTTTCATTGTAAAATCTAGTAATCTGGATTACTCTTAAATAAACACCTCTAATAAAGAGAATGAAAGGATTGAGTGAATTGAGTAATTCAAGAATTGCAGCAGTTGATGTAGGGAACGATTCTATAAAAGCGATATTTGGAAAAATGGATGCAGAATTAAACATACCAAATGTAATTGCAAGAGATGTTGAAGATAGACCGGTTATTGGAATTGAAGAGCTGGACAGCAAGGATCCATTAGAAGGTATACATATTAGAGTCCACTCCCCTGCCCTGAAAGAGAATAATGCAATTTATCGTGTCGGCCATTTGGCGACAAAAAGTGACAACGCTACTGAGCTTGATCCGGGAAGCAGCAAGTCTGAGGAAGATCAGACATTGGTAATGCTTTTTGCCGCATTGGCACTGGATGCTGTAAGGAAAGAGGGTTCAACAGGCTTTAAAAAATCAGGAAATGTTATTGATTCAAACTATACGCTTGGGACAGGCCTTCCATTGCGTGAAGTTAAGGAAGGAAAAGATGCAGGCTATCGTTCAAAATTACTTGGATCTGTCCATCAGGTTGAGTTCCTTGTTACACCTAAATATCAAGGATTAAAGGTAAACATCAAATTTGATGAAGTCAAAGTTTATCCTGAAGGTTTTGCGGCTTACATTAACCTTGTAATGGACAATAACCTGAACATTATTAATAAGGATCTAATTGATAAGCGCATTTTGATCCAGGATATTGGCGGTTTATCAACCGATATTGCTGTAATTAAAAACCGCAATGTGGATGATGACAAAGCGCAGGGATTTAACCTTGGTGTTTCAGAGGCACTTGAATCCATCCGCGAAGAAATCAGATCAAAGCACGGCGTTGAGCTCGACAGCCGCAGAGATGTAGTTGAGATCATTACGAAGAAGAATGACCGCAACCACATCATGGTAAAAGGAAGCCGGACAAGCGTCCATGATATTACAGACCGCATCCTTCTTGACCTGGCTAAGAAGCAGTATCGCCTGCTACGCAATGTATGGCAAAAGAATTCACAAACAGAAATCTGCTACTTTGTAGGCGGCGGTTCAATCGTTTTAAAAGATTACCTGAAAACGTTAAATAACAATCTGGACGGCTATAATATTGACTTCTTCGAGGATGAAAAAGAAAGCATCTGGATGATGGCAAATGCTTATTATAAGCTGATCTCTGATTTTACAAGAAGAACGAATAAAGAAAAGGCAGACCAGGACAAAAAACCTGTTAAAGCCAACTAGGGTGATACTTCATGAAAAAAGCTTCCTCTTCTGAAATAAAGAGAGGACAATCGATATCCTTTCGTGTCCCTTCTGATACACCTGATCATATTTTGAAGCATTTGCAAAAGCTGAAGGAAACGGAAAGACGGAATTTCTCAAGCAAAATTGCGGAGTATGTAATGCAGGGGGTCAGCGGTTCCCAGAATAAGGATCGGGAAACCATTACCATCCCCCTTCCTAAGGGGCTAAGCAAGGTTCAAAGGGATTGGCTAAAGCATGAGCATTCAGAGGCGTTGCTGGGCAGCATTCTTTATCAGCTAATTACTGATCCAGTCCGGGCTACGTCTTTGCTTGCCTCCCTGAACAGCAGGTCTTCTAATCTGGATGAGGCGTTGTATCTGCAGGAGGAGCCCATGCATGATCTTGAACCATATGATTCAGCGGCTGCTTCATTAGAAGAAAACCATTCTGAATCGCTTGCGGATAATGATGACGACTTGCTTGATTTTGATTGGGAAAAAGCAAGAAGAGAACAGCAAGAACAGACAGAGGATAAACCTGAAGAGGAAAGCGAGGAAGATTTGGATACACTTCTTGGCGGCTTTCTTGCACATATGAATAAATAAAAAAAGGGAAGTTTCGGATATTGACTGAAACTTCCCTTTTTTGTATTTAGATGTAATTTTTCCGGGTAAATTACAGGTACAGCCTATTCGGCACAAAAGGAGGAATAGAGTTGGCTTATGATTGTCTGATTGTTGGCGGCGGGATTGCTGGCCTGCAGGCTGCTATTCAGCTGGGCAGGTATAAGCATAGAGTTTTGGTTCTTGATTCAAATGATGGACGCTCCACCATATGCAGGAGCTATCATAATATTTTGGGCTATCCTGATGGTGTAAGCGGCCAGGAATTACGGGAAATTGGGAAAAAACACGCGGAAAGCCTTGGGGTGGAGTTTGCTTTCGAAAAGGTTGAGCAGGCTCAAAAGACTAGAGAAGGTTTTGAAGTTAAGTCCACAAATGGAAACAAGTATACCGGCAAGCGGATATTGCTCGCAACAGGGGTAATGGACCGCATCCCCCCCTTCCCTGAATTAATGCCGTGCCTGGGTATCTCCGTGTATGTTTGCCCTGATTGTGACGGATATGAGGTGAAGGACAAACGAACCATTGTGCTCGGATCAGGAAATGCAGGGGCTAATATGGCTTTAACTTTATCCTATTGGACGAATGATCTTATTTTTATTAATCATGAAAAAGCGAAGATAGATCAGAAATTAATGGAGAAA
This sequence comes from Bacillus sp. ISL-47, assembly GCF_018613175.1. Lineage (NCBI taxonomy): Bacteria > Bacillati > Bacillota > Bacilli > Caryophanales > Bacillaceae > Bacillus > Bacillus sp. ISL-47. Next base: position 104,296 of record NZ_JAGGQS010000008.1, read on the forward strand.
ATGAAAAGCAAAAATATTAATTATCTTGATAAATCTATTCAAAAGGTGCTTGCAGTTGGTGACGAATTTAACGGTGTTATGCTGGAAAGTGGAAAAGAAGTAACAGGTGAGAGGGGATTTATTGCCTTTGGAGGAAACGAGGTAAAATCAGGCCTAGCCAAACAGCTGGGAGTCGAACGCCTGGAAAATAAGCATATTGTAACAGATGCCCGATCAAAGATGACGAATATAAAAAACGTCTGGGCAGCAGGAGATGTCGCAGCCCACTCTGAACAAGTGACAATTGCAATGGGAGAGGGATCGCAGGCAGCCATTTGGATTCATAAATCGCTTATGCAGGAAAAACATTAATTTTTTCCTGATAAAGGTTTCATATTCTTTAAGAAAGGGTAAATAACTTGGTTTATTTTCTGACCTTTTTCTCATATAATAGCCTATAAGCTATTGGGGGTTGTTCAAAAAGTCGGGTAAATCTATTTGCACACTATTTGAACACTCATAGAGAAAGGTGTATGAATTGAAAAAAGAGAGATTGGATCTAGTTGTTCGGGAGTTGCTGGAGAGATCAGGGAGCCTTGTGGATGTTAAGCTGGAAGATCATTTTCCGGGAAATCGTTTAGCTGGCGGCAAGTACAGCATGGGATCGCACACAATTACATTATACATTGAAGAGATTAAAAACCAGTGTTATCAGTTATTTTCTTCGGGTGAACACTTTTTGGATTACTTTGCTTTTGTATTTGCACATGAACTTGGCCATGCTGAGGATAAGGAACTCGAAAAATTGGCTGAACGGCTCGACGAATGCTTGACAGAGCAGGAACGTTACCAAATAGCCCTAAAGATAGAAGAGAACGCCTGGGAGTTTGCTGAAAAGCTCCTTCCGGAAATGGATAAGGCTTTTATGCAGAAGATTATTTACCACTCATTAAAGCCTTATTGGGACAAGCTGCAATTGGAGCCAGCTTAATTCGTTTAGCAAGCCGCAGGATAGAAAAGCTGCGGCTTTATTGTGTTTTAATAGCACCATTTCTCTTAAAATCCACCCAATTTTGTCTCGAAAAGGGTATTGATAAAATACATTGTAAGCGTTACACTTACTGTAGTAGTATGCAAATGCTGATAGCAAGCAGCTTTTTTTATACCGCTTAATGCAAACGTTTGCGCACTCCAAAGAAATCATTAATAAATTGAGGGTGTTAATATGCAGAAGATTTGGTGGAAGGAAGCCGTCGGGTACCAAATATATCCGCGCAGTTTCCAGGATTCAAATGGAGATGGAATTGGCGATCTTCAGGGAATCATTCAAAGACTTGATTATATTAAAGGTTTAGGTATAGATGTCATTTGGATTTGCCCGATGTACAAATCTCCAAATGATGATAATGGCTATGATATTTCAGATTACCAGGATATCATGGAAGACTTCGGTACGATGGAGGATTTCAACCAGCTGCTTGACGAAGTCCACAAGCGCGACATGAAGCTGATTCTCGACCTTGTCTTAAACCATACAAGCGATGAACATCCCTGGTTTATAGAGTCCCGTTCATCCAAAGACAATCCAAAGAGGGATTGGTACATTTGGAGAGACGGCAAAAAGGGCCAGGAGCCAAACAACTGGGAAAGCATTTTTGGCGGATCCGCATGGGAATACGATGCGGAAACGGAACAATATTTCCTGCATGTTTTCTCTACGAGACAGCCTGATTTGAACTGGGAGAAAAAAGAAGTCCGCGATGCGCTCTATGATACAGTTAATTGGTGGCTTGATAAGGGCATCGATGGTTTTAGAATCGATGCAATCAGCCATATTAAAAAGCGCCCAGGCTTCCCTGACATGCCGAATCCGAAGAAGAAAAAGTATGTTTCTTCCTTCGATATGCATATGAACCAGGAAGGCATTCATGGATTCTTAAAGGAATTCAAAGACCGCACCTATGCTAACTATGACGTTATGACAGTAGGCGAAGCAAACGGTGTTACGGTTGATGAAGCAGACCTTTGGGTTGGTGAAGAAAAAGGCAAAATGGATATGATCTTCCAATTTGAACACCTTGGACTTTGGGATGCAGAAACAAACCCGGAGCTTGATATCGTAGAGCTTAAAAAAGTTCTTACCCGCTGGCAAAAAGGGCTTGAAGGCGATGGCTGGAACGCCTTATTCATCGAGAATCATGATAAGCCGCGTGTTGTCTCAACATGGGGTAATGATGATAAATATTGGCACCAAAGTGCAACATCAATGGGTGCCATGTATTTCCTAATGCAGGGAACACCGTTTATTTACCAGGGGCAGGAAATTGGCATGACAAATGTTCATTTTCCATCTATTGAAGATTATGATGATGTGGCAGTCAAAAATCTGTACCGCATTAAAAAAGAAGAAGGCATGGCCCACCAGGCAATCATAGAGATCATTTGGGCATCATCCCGTGACAACAGCCGTACGCCAATGCAGTGGTCCACAAAGGAGAATGCAGGGTTTACAACTGGCCAGCCATGGATGAAACTAAATCCGAACTTCACGAATATCAACGTGGAGGTACAATCCCAAGATGAAGGTTCCATCCTTTCTTTTTATAAAAAAATGATTCGCCTGAAAAAAGAAAATGACGTCTTCACTTACGGGCAATATGATTTATTGCTTGAAGAAGATAAGCAGATTTATGCCTATACCCGCACTTCCGAAGTTGATCAGGTTGTGGTCATTACGAACCTTTCAGCCAAGGAAGCAGGCTTTAAATCAGAATTTATGCTTTCATTTGACCAGCTTTTATTGAATAACTACGCTGTTGAAAAGCATGAGGATTTTGATTCTTTCAATCTCAAGCCTTATGAAGCGCGCGTATATCGTATAAAATAGTAATATAAAAACAGGATCCTCATATGAGAATCCTGTTTTTTATTGAGTGATAAAGGAGTCTTTTCATGAACATCACCATTGCCGGGGCAGGATATGTAGGTCTGGTCACAAGCGCTTGTTTGGCGGAGGTTGGACATACTGTGATCTGTTTCGATAAGGATATAGAAAAAATAGAGGATTTAAATCAAGGCAGGTGCCCCATTTTCGAGCCGGGGCTTCAAGAAATGATCAGCAGAAACAGGGATAAAGAACGTCTATTGTTCACGGATCAAGCCTATTTGGCTTATGGAGAGGCTGATTGCATCTTTATTACAGTAGGTACACCTCAGAAGGCAGATGGTTCTGCGGATACCGCTAATATTGAGCAAGCTGCTTTGGACATCGCAGAGTACATTCAAAAAGACGTAACAGTAGCGATAAAAAGCACCGTTCCAATTGGCACAAATGAACGAATAGAAGCATTGATTATGGAGAGAGTTATGCCTTGCTTGACTGTACATGTGGTTTCAAACCCTGAATTTCTTCGTGAAGGCTCTGGTATATACGATACCTTTCATGGCGATCGTATAGTGATTGGATCAAGACATGAGAGAGCTGCAAGTATTGTAGAGAAAATATATCAGCCGTTTAACATTCCTGTAGTGCAGACAGATCTTCGAAGTGCGGAAATGATTAAATATGCGTCCAATACTTTTTTAGCTGCAAAAATCAGTTTTATCAATGAGATTGCGAATTTATGCGATATATCCGGAGCGAATATCGAGGATGTCAGTGCTGGAATGGGAATGGATAAGAGGATCGGAAACCAGTTTCTGAATGCTGGAATTGGATATGGCGGCTCTTGTTTTCCAAAGGACACTCAGGCATTGGAACAAATGGCCCTCCAATTTGATTACGATTTTATAATGCTCAGAGCAGTTATGGAAGTGAACAACAGACAAAAGCAAACGTTATACAGAAAGGCAAAAAATCTGGTAGGTAATCTGTCCGGAAAAAGAGCTGCTGTTCTTGGCTTGTCCTTTAAGCCAAATACAGATGATATCCGGGAGGCTCCGTCTCTGGATTTGATTCGTGATTTACTGGATGAAGGTGCGAATATAGCGGTATATGATCCTGCCGCCATGGAAAAGGGAAAGTGCCTTTTCGGTGACAAGCTCAGTTATGTGTCCTCAATTGATGAGGCCATTCAAGAAGCAGATATGGCGTTTATCGTAACCGAATGGAAGGAAATCAAAGAGTTCCCCCTTTACAAATACCGTGAGCACATGAAAGATCCCCTCCTCTTTGATGGCCGAAATTGCTACTCTGTCAAAGAAACGGAAAAGCACGAAATTCAATATGTTTCGATTGGGCGCCCAGGGCTGCCAGATACAAATCCCACCTGATGCTTTTTGAATGTGGCGGGAAGTGCTAAAATGAGGAAAATAAGCAATGGAGGCGCAGGTATGGCTAAGGGGAAAACAAATGCGATGCGTATTCTGGACGCGCAGAAGGTGGATTATGAATTAATCACCTACGACAGTCAGGATGGAAAGATAGACGGGGTTTCGGTTACAGAGAAAATTGGAAAAGATCCTAAGGCAGTTTATAAAACACTTGTCGCTCAGGGGCAAAGCAAGCAGGTATATGTGTTTATCATTCCGGTTGAAGATGAACTCGATCTGAAAAAGGCTGCAAAGGCTGCAGGTGAAAAAAAGGTGGAGATGATTCCGGTTAAAGATATCCAGAAGCTTACCGGCTATATCCGCGGAGGATGTTCTCCAGTCGGGATGAAAAAGCAATATCCTTCCTATGTTGATGCTAAAGCTTCTGAACTTGGGAGCATCATTGTCAGCGGCGGTAAGATTGGCATGCAAATGGAGCTGAAAATAGGAGATTTACAGCAAGTGATAGGAGCAAAACTCGAGGATCTTGTGAAAAATGAATAAAAAATGCAGTAAAGGGTGCTAAATCGCTGTGATTTAGCGCTCTTTTTTTAGGCTCTTTTCTCAAAAGTTGTTGTTTTTGTTTAGGAATTTTGCCCGTTGCTTTCCGCTGCGGGCACTTGCTTTCCGCGGGGAGGGTTGCGAGCCTCCTCGGCTTCGCCTGTGGGGTCTCGCACTTCCCTCTCTTCCCGCAGGACATTGAATAAACTTCCTTGAATAGACACCGCACGAAGAAAATGCGAATGCATTTTCGAGGATCAAGTGCCCTCCGCTACAATCAACTCAGGTGGTTAAAACACATTTACCTTCAAAAAGCATAAATCTTTACGAAGACAGCTTATTAAAAACTTGATGTTACCCTTTACCTTCGTGTATATCGCCATCTCCTTCTAATAAACCATCAACCAACAAAATAGAGCAGCTCTCTGCTTTTTTCCCATAGGCATTCACCCATCCCTCTCCCTTTGCATACTGTAAGATGAAAATGCATTTCGAAAGGAAGTGTAAGAGTGGCTGGGAAGACATTAAATTACTTTGCCGGCGGGAATACTGCGCGGGGATTCCACAGTTTATTTGATTCCAACCTGCAAGGGCTTGACCGTCTATTTATTTTAAAAGGCGGGCCTGGGACAGGGAAATCTTCTCTGATGAAAGCGATTGGAGCAGAATTATCTGAAAAAGGCTATGATCTTGAATACATTCATTGCTCATCTGACAATCATTCAATCGACGGGGTCATCATTCCAGCTTTAAAAGCTGGTATCGTTGATGGGACAGCTCCGCATGTTATTGAACCTAAAGCACCGGGCGCAGTTGATGAGTATATCAATCTGGGAGAAGCCTGGGATTCCAGGGCCTTGGCCGGTAAGAAAGAAGAAATCACTTCATTGGCAAGCCAAATTAGCTGCTCATTTGCAACAGCTTACGAAACATTTGCCAAAGCGCTGAAAATTCATGATGAATGGGAAAAAATCTACATCGAAAATATGAACTTTCAAAAGGCAGATCAACTAACTAAGAAGCTGATTCAGACCTTCTATGGAAATATGAAATTAAATAAAACACCATCTGTTAAGCATCGTTATTTAGGGGCAGCTACACCAACAGGTGCGGTGGACTTTGTGCCAAACCTTACTGAGGATATTCAGAAAAGGTACTTCATAAAAGGGCGTCCGGGCTCCGGAAAGTCAACCATGCTGAAAAAGCTGGCCGCAGAAGCTGAAAACCGCGGATTTGATATTGAAGTCTACCATTGCGGCTTTGACCCGCACAGCCTGGATATGATTATTGTGAGAGAGCTTGGTTTGGCTATTTTCGATAGCACGGCACCTCACGAATATTTTCCGGATAGAGATGGTGACGAAATTATTGATATGTATGAGATCACCATCAACTCAGGCACAGATGAGATATATGCCGAACAGATTAAAGACATCAGCACCCGTTATAAAAATAAAATGAGTGAAGCGATATCTTACCTCGCACAAGCAAAAACCCAGCGTGACACATTGGAAAAAATTTATATTGAGGCCATGAATTTTGAAGTTGTCGACAAAATTAAAGATAAGATCCGCTCTGAACTGCTGATGATTTCCGAGAAGGTCTAGCACGTAATCACGATTTTGGGCAATAGGCATACATTACACCGAGGGAAATGGAGAGGAGTTATAAATTGATGGATTATACAAATTATCCGTTTTATCCTTATACGACAGGCTATTACTATGATGATCGGATATTTCCAGGAGGAGGACCAGGCGGCGGATTTGGCCCTCCAGGACCGCCGCCGGGGCCGCCAGGGGGCGGGGGACAGCAGCAAGGGGGAGCGCCAACAGCGCCGCCTCCAAGTTTTACTCCGCAAATGCAGCAGGCCACAACATTTGCAGTTGATCCGGGCGCAATAAGAGGCTGTTTATTTCGCAATACCTATGTATGGCTCCAAAATGGGAGCAGCTTCTGGTTCTTCCCGACATATGTCGGACGGACATCAGTAGCAGGCTGGCGCTGGAGAGGGTGGCGCTGGACTTATTACGGAACTGATTTAAGAAGAATCCGCTCTTTCCAATGCTTCTAAAAAGCAAAGCTGAATGTTGGTTTTTACTTTGCTGATTGACTGGAGCGAAAACTACCAGGAAGTATTTGCTGGCTTATAAACATTGCAAAGTGCTTTATAGCGGGCCTCTGCACAAAAAAAAGGGTATCCTCATGCCGGGATACCCTTTCCTATTTAAAAAATAATATGTGCAGCCAGGACAATAACTGGCAGTGTAATGATGGTTCTTTCCAGGAAAATGATGATTAAGTCCTTTAAAGAAACCGGGATTTTTGAACCGAGAAGCAGTCCGCCTACTTCGGACATGTAAATCAGCTGTGTAACAGAAACGGAGGCAACGATAAAGCGAGTCATTTCGCTCTCGATCCCTGCGCCGATAACAGATGGAAGGAACATATCAGCAAATCCGACAATCATGGTTTCTGAAGCTGCAGCTGCTTCGGGGACCTGCATGAGCTGCAGGATTGGAATAAATGGCATGCCCAAATACTTAAATACGGGTGTATATTCCGCAATGATAAGTGCAAGAGTACCAAGTGCCATGACAATCGGTGCCACGCCCATCCACATATCCAGAATGTTTTTGGCACCTTGTTCGAAAAAGTACTTTATACTCTGATTGCCCTTTGCTTTTTCAACAGCCTGGGAGATTCCCCAGCTAACTGGAGTGTGGCCTTTAGGGATCGTTTCATCCAGTCCGCCTTCCTGGCCGTTATAATACGTATCCGGCTTTCTGGATAATGGCGGGATCCTTGGACTAATAATTGCTGCAACGAATCCGGCGGCCGTGATAGTCAAATAAAAAGGCACGAATAAATGACCTAAATTAACCTGTGAGATGACCACAAGGCTGAAGGTAATAGATACGACTGAGAAGGTTGTGCCGATGATGGCGGCTTCTCTTTTCGTGTAATAGCCTTCTTCATATTGTTTGCTTGTTAAAAGAACACCAATCGTTCCATCTCCAAGCCAGGAAGCGACACAATCAATGGATGATCTTCCTGGCAGCCTGAAGACAGGGCGCATAATCTTTGTTAATAGTGACCCGAAAAATTCAAGCAGGCCAAAGTTTAAAAGCAAGGGCAGAAAAAGTCCTGCAAATAAAAAGACCGAGAACAGAATCGGCAGCAAATCATTTAACAGTAAGCCGCCTGTATATTCAGACCAAACTTGTTCAGGCCCTAATTGGAATAAAGTCATAACCGCAAAAATGCTTCCCAGTATTCTTGCAGCAAACCAAATTGCCGGAACATCGAATAAGTTCTTTAAGAAAGGGCTTCTTTCGATGAAAGCTGGTTTGAAAAACTTAGCGAAGAGGGTACCAAGAAGGGTCAAAACAATAATAAAAGTCATGATTTCAGGAAGATAAGCAGAGAGCCATTCCTGGACCCAGCCTGAAAAAATGGCGATCGGGATGGTAATTTCCCCGTTATATTTTAGCGGAACCATAAAAAAACTGATTCCAATAAGGGATGGAATAACAAACTTTAATATTTCAGAAGATGTGTACTTCTTTCTGGATGCATCAATCAATACAATTCACCTTTTCAACTTAATATTTATAAACCAAAAGTTATTTTAATTCATAACCTCTAAAAAGCCAACTCCTTTCTCTTAAATTCCACCGTTTCCCTCCTTTTTAAACACAAAATAGATTATTTCAACAAGCATATTTTCATCTCCCATATTATGTTAAAATATAAAATAATCAAAATAATCAAAAAGCGGGTGGGTGAATGTTTAGGTTCCGTTTATATTGGACATTCACGAAGAAGGCTTTTCTTCGTTCGGCCGTTTATCGGTTCGATGTCTGGTCAAGGCTTGGCTCCAATCTTATATTCCTGCTTATGTGGGGTTCCATTTGGACTGCTTTATATGCAGGAAGAGAAGAAGCGGGCGGTGTCAGCTTTGAGGCGATGCTGACCTATATTGTAGTCAGCCAATTTTTAACAGGGGTAAATGGAGCGGGTACCCCGCTTTGGGATATTCAGGAGAAGGTTCGTACAGGGGATATTTCCCTGGAATTAATGAGGCCATTTGATGTACCCCTGCGCTATCTGTTTGCGGACTTTGGAAGTGTCGCGTTTTATATTCTTACAGCGCTGCTTCCCTTATATACAGTCCTGTTTATATTTATGGATTTGACTTTGCCGGACAGCTGGCAGACTTGGGTATTGTTTATTGCTTCAGCATTTATTGGGTTTTTGATTCGTTATTGTATAGAGATGTCGTTCGGATTGCTTTCCTTTTTCCTGGTCGAAACTGGCGGCATAGTCGATATCTTTTATTTTGCGATGTCCCTTCTTTCCGGATCGATCATCCCGCTTTGGTTTTTTCCGGGCTGGCTTGAGAAAATGGCGCTTTATTTGCCGTTTCAAGGAATCTATTACATACCAAACGCCATTTTTATAGGTAAAATCTCCGGAAGCGCCATTCTGCTGTCCCTTGGAGTTCAGTTATTTTGGGTAGCCGTTTGTTATCTGCTGTTAAGGCTGGTCTGGAACAGGGCATCACACAAAGTGGTTGTACAGGGGGGATAGAGAGTGGGTGTTCTGAAATATTGCGATTTATATTTTAAACTCATCTCCGCTGGTGTACGGGCTCAGCTGCAGTATCGTTTTGCCTTTGTCATGAGAATTGTAGGATTGCTTACTTCTTATGCAGGCACCGCCGTGACGATGTGGATTATGCTTTATCAGTTTCAGGAATTGGGTTCATGGAATTTTTACGAAATGCTGTTTTTATTTGCAGTCGCTATTTTATCTTGGGGATTCTGCATTATTTTATTTTTTCACTTTAGAGGCCTGGATACATACATCCTGAATGGCACATTTGACCGCTTTCTTGTCAGGCCAATCAATCCGTTTTTTCATTTCATGGCGATGAAATTTGATGTTGCTTCCTTTGCCCAATTTTTGTTCAGTATCGTGATCTTTATTTGGGTCAGCTTTGAGCTTCAGCTGGATTGGACATTAGGAAAAAGTTTATTTTTACTGCTATCAGTTGTTGGGGGCATACTCATCCAGGGAGGGCTGCTGGTGATGATTTCCGCCCTTGCGTTTTGGACGACCAAATCAGAGCAGTTTTACTGGGTGGCTATGTATCCCGCCAGAAATTTAACCAACTATCCCTTGGTTATTTATCCAAAGGCTGTGCAATGGTTTACAGCCTTTGTGGTTCCCTTTGGCTTTGTGAACTATTTCCCTGCTGCCGTTCTTCTGGAAAAAGAAACGCCATTTTTCCCTCATAATATGGGTTACTTATCGCCGCTTGTCGGAATCGTCTTTTTTGCCATTGCCTATTATATTTGGATGCTGGGATTGAAGCGATATAAGAGTACAGGTTCATAACATAGATTAGGAGGGTTAAAATGCCGATTATAGAGGTTGAACATCTAATGAAGGACTTTATGGTTGCCAAGAGGGAAACAGGTCTTCTTGGGGCTATGAAGAGCCTTGTGAAACGGGAGCATATTAAAAAGGAAGCAGTGAAGGATATCAGCTTTTCCATCGAAAAAGGTGAAATGGTCGGCTATATTGGACCGAATGGTGCGGGGAAATCCACAACGATTAAAATGCTGACGGGTATTTTGGTGCCAAGCTCAGGGGGAGTTAAGGTAAATGGCATTATCCCTTATGAAAACAGGCAGGAAAATGCCAAAAATATCGGAGTTGTTTTTGGACAGAGAACACAGCTTTGGTGGGATCTGCCTACAATAGAATCATTTGAGCTGCTCAAGGAAATCTATCAGGTTTCCAATAAACGATACAAAGAAAATATGGACACTTTTACTGAAATATTGGGGCTGGATGAATTTTTGAATACACCTGTCCGGCAGCTTTCGCTCGGGCAAAGAATGAGAGCTGATATCGCTGCTTCTCTTTTGCATGATCCGCCAATTCTTTTCCTGGATGAGCCGACTATCGGGCTGGATGTCGTAGCCAAAGAGAAAATGAGGACGTTTATTAAAGAGATTAATAATGAGCGTAAAATCACGGTTATTTTAACAACCCATGACATGGAGGATATTGAAAAGCTATGTGAACGCATGATTCTCATCGATCATGGGCAAAAGGTTTATGATGGCGAAATTGCAGTCGTGAAAGAAAGGTTCGGAAAAATCCGGACTCTGATCGTGGACTTGGAAGAGTCAACCCAGCGCTTAAAGCTAACAGACGGTGAGGTTTTTAAGGAGGAAGCGAGCCGATTCTGGATCCGGTTTAACCGGGATATGGTTTCTGCATCCGAATTAATTGCCCAGATTACAAAGACTCATAATATCAAGGACCTGACAGTAGAGGAGCCAGAAATCGAATCGATTATTAGCCGCATCTATCAGGAAGGCTATCAGGACCTTCCCGAAACCGTGAAAGTCTAAAAGAATGCCTCTATGGAAAATGGGCACCCTAAAGATGTCATTATTTTCTGAAAAATAATATAATATATAGAGGTGATCAAATTGATTCTTTATCTTCTGGGCTTTTGTGCTGTACTGTTGGGAGCAGGCATGTTTGTTGACTGGTGGCATAAAAGGCATGGAATTGACGATTTTGACCCTGAGGAAAATGCGAAGCATGTTTCGGAGTCGGATAGGGCTTATATGGAGTCACATATGCATAATCTGAAGAATGATCATCATAATGGGATGCTTTAATAATGAATATATTGGCATGATGGCCGACTGGCTTTCATGCTTTTTTGTTTGGCTCTGTTAAATTGGCCTGTTGATTTAGCCCCAGGGCTCTGCGTCAGCGGGAGGTCTGGAGATTCTCCCGCTTGACTGCAATCAAGCTTTAACACAAATTATAATTTATAAAAACAGCAATCCCAGGGAAATGACTGCACCGCTTACAAGCAGAGTCAGTACGCAGTATCCCATGATGTCTTTAGCTTTTAAGCCGGCAATCGCCAGTGCTGGCAGAGCCCAAAAAGGCTGGATTAAGTTCGTCCAGGCGTCTCCCCATGCAACAGCCATAGCCGTTTTTGGAATGGATACATCCAATGCCTTCGCTGCTTCCAGCATAACAGGCGCCTGAACTGCCCACTGTCCTCCACCGGAAGGAACGAAGAAGTTTACTAATCCGGCACTTAGGAATGCAAAGAAATGAAACGTAAATTCATTGGATATGGAAACAAATCCTTCTGACATAACGGCAGCTAGACCTGAAGCTGTCATCATGCCCATAATTCCAGCGTAAAATGGGAACTGGACAATGATGCCGCTTGCTCCTTTAACGGCATTCATCACCGCTTCCAGGAAATATTTAGGTGTCCCGTGGAAAAGGATGCCCAGGAACAGGAACAAGAAATTAACAATATCCAAATTAAGCTTGAATCCGTTCGTTGCAAAGTAGTAAAACAGGAAAATGAGCCCGAAGATTCCGATCAACAATGAAACAATGCGACTGTTTTCCAACCGTTCTGCCGGTGTCATGGCCCCTTTTTCGAGGGTTGCAGCCTGAACATCATCCTGAAGAAGCGCAGGATCGACAACAATTGTCTCCTCTTTTGATGGCATCATGAAGCGATTAACAAAAGGCAAAATTAAAAAGATAGCTAAAACAATAAATAAGTTAAACCCGGCAAAGATCGTTTGGTCCGTTGAAATCACACCGATCATATCTTCTGAGAAATGTCCCGGAGTGGCAATCGTCAATGGAATGGATCCGGAAATTCCCCCATGCCAAACGATAAACCCTGCGTAAGCGCTTGCAATTAATAGCCGGTAATCGACATTTTCAACTTTTTTAGCAAGCTCCTTGGCGAATAAAGCGCCAATGACAAGACCGAATCCCCAGTTGATTAGACTGGCAATCATAGAAACAACCGTAACAATGATTATAGCCTGGCCCGGTGATTTTGCGGTTGAGGCAAGAGCGCCTAATCCCTTTTTAAAAATTTGGCTGCTGGCCAAAACATGCCCTGTTACCAGGACAAGCACCATTTGCATGGAGAAGACTAATAGACCCCAGAAACCATTGCCCCAATGCTGAACCATCTGATAAGGCCCGCTGTCAGTGAAAATCAATCCTAAGCCGAACACAGCAAAAGTTAAGATAATAACAAATAAAAATGGATCAGGCAGATACCGCTGCATAATGCGGTTAAAAAATGATACAAGTACTTTCATGATGTAACCCCCTTAAAAATTAATCCCTAAACTTATTATATTTTCTTTAAAATTCTTTATATTCCTTCTTTTCTGAAATAATATACTGGATTGGAAGACGGAGAAGAGTGCATAGGGCAGTACTTTAATGTGGAATAAAAAACAGACCTCCTTGATTGGAGGTCTGCTAAGCTTATTTCTTATGTTTAACCGGTATCGTTTCTTTGCGAAGCATTTTAAATAGCGATGCACACATAAGGACCAGAATAATGGTAAATGGAAGAGCCGCGACGAGTGACGCCGTTTGCAGGCCTTCAAGTCCGCTGCTTAAAAGCAGGACTGCTGCAATAGCACCCATCAAAATTCCCCAGGTAATCCTTGTAGCGAGCGGCGGGGTTAAAGTGCCATTAGCCGTCATGATCCCCAAAATATAGGTTGCCGAGTCTGCAGATGTGATCAGGAATGTCAGAATCAGCAGGATGGACAAAACAGAAAGCAAGAAGCTGAATGGCAGCTCATTATAAGTTTGGAATAAGGCTGAAGTTACATCATTATTAACAGCCTCTGCAATCGCTGTGCCGCTGAAAAGGTCGAAGTGCAAAGCCGTTCCGCCGAATACTGCAATCCAAATTAGTGCAATAAGCGGAGGAACGATCAGTACGCCAACCACGAATTCGCGAATCGTTCTTCCTCTGGAAACCCTCGCGATAAAGGCTCCCACAAAGGGCGACCAGGCAATGGCCCAGGCCCAATAAAAGATGGTCCAGTCCCTTATCCAGGTTCCGCCTTTATAAGGGGTCATGCGAAGACTCAAATTAATAAAATTTGAGATATAATCGCCTATTCCAAGTGTAAAGGAATTCAAAATAAACACGGTTGGACCGGTAACCAAAACGAACAGCATAAGGACTAAAGCAAGACCGAGGTTCAGGTTACTCAAATATTTAATCCCTTTATTAAGACCTGTAGACGATGATAACAGGAATAGGACGGTCATTACCACAATAATCAGAATTTGCGTTAAAGCGCTTTTCTCAATTCCAAATACAGCATCCAGGCCTCCGTTAATCTGGAGTATACCCAGCCCAAGAGACGTTGCTACACCCATGACTGTTGCGATAACAGCCAAAATATCAATGAATTTTTTAAGGGTAACAGGCTCTCGTTTTTTGCTGAATAAAGGATTTAAAGTGGTGGAAATAAGTCCGTTTTCTTTCTTCCTGAATTGAAAATAGCCAATAGCCAAGCCAACAATGGTGAACACAGACCATTGGCTGACCCCCCAGTGGAAAAAGGAATAACCCATTGCCTCCCGGGCAGCCTCTGTTGTTAGTGGATCCATCCCCTGCCTGGGCGGTGTAAAATAGTGGCTCATCGGTTCCGCAATTCCCCAGAATACTAACCCAATTCCAAACCCTGCGCTGAAAAGCATCCCAATCCAGGTGAAAAAAGGATACTCCGCTTTATCTTCATCATTGCCAAGCTTGATGCGGCCATATTTGCTTATGGCAAGAAAGATACAGAATAAGACAAAAAACAAGACCGAAATTAAGTAAAACCAGCCAAATGCATATGTAGTAAAATCAAAGGCTTTTGTTGCTGCACTGGCAAATAAGTCGGGAGTAAAAGCTCCCAATAGAACTAAAAGCAAAATAACCACGGCTGAAATCCAAAATACACTGTTTATACTGCCGGATTTATCATTCAATAAAATCCCCCCTAAACAAATCAATCCTAAAAAATAACGCATATTTGTATTTTGGCCTTCTTTTCTGTCTAATCATTCATGGGAAATGGATTATTCGGGCTTGACTCTTTAAAATGGAATTTAATCGGAAGAGGAAAATGCTGTCCAAAAACGGAGAAAGCGACAAATCCCTAAAATACCTTACCCTTAACATGATGACATAAACCTGTTTTGATGTAAAAAGGAGTGCTTATATGGATATTACTTTGTTAATAAAGCTTTTTGAGGAAAACCGATGTGAAGAGAAAGCTGTTCCCATGCAAAACTATATGAAAAACAGGTTTCCTTTCCTGGGAATTAAAACGCCTGAAAGAAGAATGTTATTAAAAGAATTCTTTCATAAAACCGGGCTGTTAAAACAGGAGTTTAGGCCGGATTTCGTAGAAGCCTTGTGGGAGATGGAAGAAAGAGAGTATCAATATGCCGCTCTTGATTATATTGGGAAATTCACAAAGAAATTGGACAAACACCATTTTGATTTAATTGAAAAGCTGATTGTATCAAAGTCCTGGTGGGATACAGTCGACATGCTTGCTTCGCATGCGGTTGGGGCAATTGCGGAAAAGCATCCTGAAGTGATAAAGGAAAGAATTGACGGATGGGCTTCCAGCAATAATATGTGGCTTCGCCGGACAGCGATTTTATTTCAGTTAAAGTATAAAGACCGTACAGATAAAGAGTTATTATACCGCTATATTCTTCTAAATAATGAAAGCAGGGAATTTTTCATCCAAAAGGCTATAGGCTGGGCTCTCAGGGAGTATTCCAAAACACATCCTGCTTCTGTAAAAGAGTTTATTGATTCCAATCCCCTTGCCAAGTTAAGCATCAGGGAAGGGAGCAAATATTTAAAATAAAACGGAGAACATGTTAGAATGGCAAAATAAGTTTTTCTGCTAAAATACTACTACAGCCAGAAGGTGAGATAAAACATGATCAAATGCATTGCCAGTGATATGGATGGAACACTTTTAACAGCAACACAGAAAATAACGGATAAGAATATTGAAGCAATAAAAGCAGCTCAGGAAAAAGGAGTCGAGGTTGTTATCGCAACCGGACGCTCGTACTTTGAAGCAAGCTTTGTTCTGGAGGAAGCCGGTATCTCCTGCCCCATGATTTGCGCGAATGGTGCAGAGGTAAGGGCTGCGGATGGAAAAGTGGTTTCTTCCAATCCGCTCGATAAGACCTTGGCTAAAAAAGCAGCTTATATCCTTTTACAGAACAATGTTTATTTCGAGGTGTATACAAATCAAGGTACATATACAGTCGATGAAGATCGAGGCGTTTCAATCATTGTTGATATCTTTTTAAGCGGTAACCCTGAAGCGGATATTGACGAGGTCACTAAAGCTGCAGAGGAACGGTTTAAAAAGGGGCTGGTGCATAAAGTGAACAGCTATGATGAACTTTTCAACCATGAGGAGCACCAAATTTATAAGCTGCTTGCTTTCTCGTTTGAACCGGATTTTCTTGCTGCCGCAAAAGAGGACTTGCTTCAGCTCGACGGGTTGGCAGTGAGTTCATCAGGGGATGAGAACCTGGAGCTGACAAGTGTAAATGCCCAAAAGGGGATAGCCCTTGAGGCTTTTGTAAAGGAAAAAGGGATTTCGCTTCTAGAAACAATGGCGATTGGCGATAATTATAATGATTTGTCCATGTTCAAGCGGGCTGGAAGATCAGTCGCCATGGGAAATGCTGATGAGATCATCAAAGCGCAATGTGATGCTGTTACATTAACAAACGAAGACAGCGGAGTAGCCAAAGCGATTTGGGAAGTACTGGAGTAAATTTTCAAGGAGGTCGAGAGCTGGATGAAAAGGGTGTTGGGTACAGGCCTTCTGGCTTTTGCATTTATTGCCGGGTGCTCAAATGCCGGGGAGAATGAGGCTAAGGATCAGGCTGGAGAGCAGGAAGTCAGCCTCCCTGCAAATGCAGAACCGGAAATTCTCGCTGATGAGCTGGATATTCCCTGGTCCATTGCCAAAACGGATGAAACCTTTTATATGTCGGAAAGACAGGGAAGCATTGTAAAGGTTGAAGGGAGCAAGAAAGAACGCCAAAAGGTACAATTGGAAAAAAAGCTGTCTACAGCAGCGGAAGCCGGTTTGCTTGGCTTTGTGCTGACACCAGACTTTTCTAATTCGAATAAAGCCTTTGCCTATTACACCTACGAAAACAGCACGGGGCAGTTTAACCGCATTGTCATCCTCATGCTTCAGGATGGAATATGGAAAGAGGAAAAGATCCTGCTGGATAAAATTCCAAGCGGTCAGTTCCACCATGGCGGCCGCCTTGAAATCGGCCCTGACGGCAAGCTTTACGCAACAGCAGGCGATGCGGCTGCTAATCCGGAAATTGCGCAGGATCTGAATTCTTTAGGAGGGAAAATCTTAAGAATGAATCTGGACGGCACCATACCGGCAGATAATCCTTTTCCCGATTCATATGTCTATAGCTATGGACACCGCAATCCTCAGGGGCTTGCCTGGGCATCTGACGGTGTTTTGTATGAAAGTGAGCACGGTCCTTCAGCCAATGATGAAATTAATAAAATAATAGCCGGAAAGAACTATGGCTGGCCTGAAATAAAAGGGACTGAAAAGAAAGCAGGCATGGAGTCGCCTTTATTTACTTCAGGAGATAATGAAACCTGGGCTCCTTCCGGAATGGACTACCATGATGGCAAGCTCTACACAGCTGCCTTAAGGGGCAGTGCCGTTTTGGAGTTTGATTTGGAAGCTAAAAAAGTAAGAAAGCTTGTTTCGAATTTAGGCCGGATCAGGGATGTCTTTATTGAAGGAAACAACCTTTATTTTATAAGCAACAACACAGATGGCCGCGGAAATCCGCTTGAAAAGGATGACAAGCTTTATAGAATTTCTTTAACCGATATATAAAAGCCTGGCAGCAGCCAGGCTTTTGTTATGATTTTGCAGAAAGTCCATGCATAATGAATTGAATGGTTAATTCAATCTCTTCCTCATCATTCCACTCCGCTTCAGGCAAAATTAAATACCTGGTGATCAAAAAGCCGAAAATGGATGTAAAGGTCATTCGAACGGCACTATATGCGGGGATATCGATAATTTGGCCCTTTTTCTGGTAGAACTCCACCAGATTAACAAAGCGTTCAAACACCTTGCAGGCAATATGCTCTTTAAATTGTTCCTTAAGCTCCGGATGGAACGGAATTTCCTGGATTAGGATCTTTAAAAGGGGCATATTGTTTTTTAAGAAGGCAATCCGATTTTCCATCATAGCTCTTAGAAAGTCTTCATAACGTTCATATTTATGATCGATTACTTTATATAAATCCTTTATGACAAATGGGGCGATTAATTTTGCCATCATGGGTGAAACAATGCCCATCAGCAAATCCTTTTTTGTTTTATAGTGACGAAATATCGTTCCCTCTGCTACTCCTGCTTTCTTAGCAATTTCACTAGTTGAGGTAGCTGCATAGCCTTTCTCGGAAAACGATTCAACCGCTGCTATAATAATTTTCTTCTGCTTATCCGTGAGTCCATCTTCTTCCTGGAATAACTCTTCAATAACCGAATCGTGCTCTGACATAGTAAACTCCTTTATCCGTACTAATCTATACATTTATTATAAAGGATTAAAAATATAAAAAGAAATTTGCAGGCTTTATATTTTTCGGTACCTTCTTAGAGCAGCAATATTTAGAATCATAAATAGCAGAGAGAAGCCCAGCAATACCAGCAGGTCTTTATAAATCATATCCCAGCCAAAGCCCCTCACCATCACATTCCGCAATGCTTCGGCAGCATAATATAAAGGGGTTAAAGGTCCAACCCAGCTGAGCCATTCCGAAATGGTTTTGAGGTTAAATAAACCGGAAAAAAAGATCTGCGGCACAACAACCAGCGGAATAAATTGAATCATTTGCAGCTCGTTATTGGCAAAGGAGGATAGCAGTATCCCCAGGGTTAGTGCTGATAAGGAAAGAAGCAAAGTAATGAGCAGGACATAGCCAAAAGCTCCCTCCATCAGCATTCCAAGCACGTATATGGCGTACCAGGCAATAATCGTAGCCTGGATCATGGTGAAAACGCCAAACCCGATGGTATATCCTGCAACGATTTCCCATTTTCTTAACGGGCTTGTTAAAAGCCTTTCAAGTGTCCCAGTGGTTCTCTCGCGCAAAAAGGAAACACCGGCAATAAGGAAAACGAAGAAAAAGACGAAAAATCCAAGAAGGACTGGGCCGAAATAATCAAACTGCCCCATGTCGCTTGAGCCGAATAGATAATTGATTTCCATTTCCTTATTGGTTAGATTTTGCTGCAAGGGTTTTAACGCGTTTTGAACCCATCTTAAGACGGAGCCGTTTACACTCGGGTCGCTCCCTTCCAGGACTATGGATGGAACCATATTTTCAAACAACAGATACCCATCCAGCTCCTTACTCGTTAAATCACTTTCTGCCAGATTAGCAGATTCGTAATGTTTAATAATAGCATCTTCCAAGTTTAATTGAGTTTCAATTGCTTCAGGTATATCAACGAGCCCGATATTAGGCCTATATTCATCTCCATTAAATACAAGGTGAAGCATGGTCAGGACAAGCATAGGCGCGAAAATCAAAAGGGCCATGGTCCGTTTATCTCTTACAATCTGACGGAGTATTCTAATAACCAGCGCAGTAATTCTCATTTTAAGCACCTCCATATGCCAGGAAGGCATCTTCAATATTGGCCGCACTTGTTTGCTGCTTTAATTCCTCGGGAGATCCAACTGCAATGAGCTGTCCATCCCTGATCATTCCCAGCCTATCGCATTTTTCTGCTTCATCCATTACATG
This sequence comes from Bacillus sp. ISL-47, assembly GCF_018613175.1. NCBI lineage: Bacteria > Bacillati > Bacillota > Bacilli > Caryophanales > Bacillaceae > Bacillus > Bacillus sp. ISL-47. Next base: position 123,824 of record NZ_JAGGQS010000008.1, read on the forward strand.
AGTGGTAACGATAATAGTTGTTCCATTATCCTTGAGGTCTTTAAAAGCAGCCCAAATGCCTTTTCTGAGGACAGGGTCAATGCCAACAGTAGGTTCATCAAGAATGAGCAATCCCGGTTCATGCAAAAGTGAGATAGCAAGGGAAAGGCGTCGCTTCATTCCCCCAGAATAGTTGAAAACCAGCTTATCGAAGTGTTCGGTTAAAGATACAATTTCCATAACATCCTTCATCCGCTGCTGTTTTTCCTTTCCTTTTAGTCCATAAAGAGAAGCAAAAAAATCAAGATTTTCTTTTGCTGTTAATTCTCCGTAAAGGGCATCGGATTGGGCCATATAGCCAATCCTGTTCATCAAATCTAAACGGGGCATCTTTTCACTGAAAATATAGTTTTCTCCTTGTGTGGGAGTTTCCAATCCGGCCAGCTGCTTCACTATGGTCGTCTTTCCTGCTCCAGAGGGACCGAGGAGGCCGAATATTTCTCCTGGAATGATTTCTAAGTTTACATTTTTAAGTACCTGCTGTTTTCCATAGCTTTTTGATACATTTTGAATGAAAACTACCGGATTTTCATTATTCATATTTCCACCTCTTTCATAAAAGTGAGTAATCACTCATCAAAATAATAATATAAATAACTAGCATTGTGAAGTGAGTAATTACTCATTTTATTCGACATTTTATGAGAACATTTTGTGAAGTAAATTTGAGCGCTTTCAGTAAATTGTGAGATATATCACTTTCTATATAAGAGACCTTCGCTACAATGATTCTAAGGAATAACATTGCGGGAGCGGGGGATGAGGATGGGAAACGAAATGAGAGATAATACTGGAGCGTTGTACCAACAGCCGCTGATCGAAGAGTTTTTAGGCAAAATTGAAATCTTTAAGGATCTTCCAAGCGAGTCCATACAGCTGATAGATAAACGGATTATTAAAAGGGCCTATAATAAAGGCGATAAGATTATGTCTGAATACGAGGTAGCCAAAGGAGTGTATTTTGTCCATTCAGGCATTGTAAAGCTGACCAAGCAGGATGAACAGGGCAACGAAATCATTGTCTGCATTAAAAAAAAGGGCGAAATTTTTGCGGAAGCCAATCTTTTTAACCAAACAGGCCAAACCTATCCGGCAACGGGTACGATGGTACAGGATGGAGAAGTCTACTTTTTGAACACGGATGACCTTGAACAGGAGTTAATGTATTCTCCCGAGATGGCCGTTCAGATCATCCGTTATATGAGTGAGTCGCTAAGGGATATGACATCCATTTTGAGGGATATTGCCCTGCTGGATGTTTATACGAAAACCATTAAGACATTGGAGAGGCTTGCAGAAAAATTTGGAGCCAACCATTGCAACCGGATGCATATTGAGCTCCCAATCACAGTCCAGGAGTTTTCCACTTTAGTAGGAACATCCCGTGAAAGTGTAAGCCGTGTTTTTTCAAGGCTAAAGAAAGAAGGAATCATTGAAATCACCAATAGAAAAATTGTGATAGTAGATTGGTGCAGATTTTGTTCTCATTTCCATCAGAAGGTATAAGCTGTTTAGGATCTTTTTTAATAGCCGATGTCCAATGGAGCGTTAGTCAGTCCAGAGTTTTTGTTATATAATGAATTCATAGACTTTATCGCAGTCTAACGGGCAGTAAGACTCCCACTTCATAGATTCAGAGGAATCTAAGGAGGATAAGTGGGATTCAAACTGTCCGTAAAGGCCCGATGGGTTCAACTAACAATGAGCGGGGGATAAAAACATCCCCCCGCTGATTGAAGTTTCACTCTATGATTCTGAGGTGCAAAGCATGGCTGATTTTCGTTCCAGTGAGATCATCAATAAACCTGTACATGAAGTATTTAATTATATGGTTAGGATGGAGAATGCCCCTGAACTTATGCCTTATGTCGTGAAAGTGGAGAAACAGACAGAGGGCGAGATTGGAAAAGGGACAAAATTTATTGAAACCCGCATGGTCAGAGGGAAAAATATCAAAGCAGATGTAGAAATCATTGACTTTGAAAAGGATAAAACCTATACGACACGCAGTAATGCAAATGGATTGATAACAGAATATAAATATGATTTTCATGAAATAGAAGAAGGAACGCAGGTGGAGATGGAAGCAAACGTCAAAACAAGCGGCCTTGTAGCAAAATTAACAAAACGTTTTATCGTGAACATTGTCAAACAGGAAGATGGAAGCCAGCTTCAGTATTTGAAGGAAATGTTGGGGAAATAAGTAAAAAACAGGGAGCCTTTAGTGAGAAATGGCTCCCTGTTTTTTTACTTATTCTTTTTTTTCATCCAGTACGAGAATGACGGTCCCGCCTTCGTCTCTGCCTGGTAATTTGACTTTAATTTGGTTGTTTTTGTCCACATTGTATTTCTTGCCGCTGTATTGGTCAATGACCTTGCTGCCGGCTGTGAATGGGACATGGATGGTTACTTTTTTCTGGTCTGGCTCAGTGTTTAACCCAACCACAGCATGTGTGCCCTTGTAAGAGCGGTTAAAGAATAGATATCCATCAGCATCGCTGCCTGCCAGTTTTTTACGTGTTCCTTTTGAAAAGACTTCAGAGTAATTTTTCCGGATGTTAAGCAGTTTCCGATAATGCTCGTGCATGTCGTTTCCGATTAAGCTCCAGTCAAAGTCATAGCGGTTTTCGTTGAATTCCCCTTTATCCATATCGCCAGCATGCTTGCCGGATAATCCAATTTCTTCACCGTAATAAATAACCGGCTGGCCCTTTGCCGTAATTTGCAGGGCAGAGGCAATCTTCATTTTGCCCCAATCTTCGCCTGCGCTTGTAATCAGGAAGCCATCTTCATCATGGCTGCTTAAAAATTGTCCCAGCATAGCGGTATTTGTCAGCTTAGCATTTCTTGCCTGCAATTTATCCTCCGCTGCATTGATATGGCCATTAATGAAATCAGCCGCTGTATGCTTAAAGTCAAAATCCAGGATAGAATCCATTTCGCCACTGTCCAGAAAGCCACCATGTTCGTCTGCATGTCCGCCATAGTATTCCCCGATCATTTTAAAGTCAGGCTTGATTTCAGTCAGTGCATTTTTAAATGCCTTCCAGGTTGTGTGTTCCACATGCTTAACTGTGTCAACGCGGAAGTAATCGATTGTATCACCGCGGTCTGTTTTTGCTTTTTCAAGCCAGGCTGTCTGCCATTCAATGATTTGTCTGCGGACAGCTTCATCCTCAGTCTTCAGGTCAGGCAAGCCAGCAAGCTCGCCTCGGATTGTATCGGTTCCTCCATCCCTGATCATGCCGGCATAACGCTCACGGTCAGCGTCAGTAGGGAAGTTAGGAATCCCCAGTCCAATGGATGGATCGTTTTCCTTCAATCCGTATCCTGTATGGTTAAGAACCACGTCCACCATCACTTTTATGCCGCGGTCATGGGATTTCTCCAGCAGCTCCTGGAATGTTTGGATATCTCCGAGATGTTCATCTAATGTTGAGAAATCCTTTGCCCAGTAGCCGTGGTAGCCGTACTGGTTTCCATCCTTGTCATAGCGAAGATCCCAGTCAATGTTATCGACGATTGGCGTAATCCAAATGGTATTGATGCCTAAATCTTCAAGGTAATCGAGTTTTTCGATAAGGCCACGGAAATCTCCTCCATGGTAGGTCTCAGGGTGGGAAGCATCGTAATTTGCACGATTTGGATCATCATTTGATGTATCTCCATTGTTGAAGCGGTCTGTCAGCATAAAATAAATGCGGGCTTCATCCCAGTCAAAGTCATCTTGTTTGCCGCTGAAGGTGCGGGTTGCGATTTCAATGGATGCTTCTCCTTCGTGCACATTTCCATATTCATCTACGACAGTGATCAGCAATTTCTTTTGGCCAGCCGTAACTGATTGATCAATGGAAATAGTTTGTGCATTTAAAGCCGGGTCAATGCTGACCTTGCTGCTGCCGCCGATTGCAGACATGTCTGCGTAAACCTCTTTTATGGCTACTTCCGAATCAGAGAGAATCGTTTCAATTGATAGAACGGCATTTTCATTGTAAGATGCTTTCTTCGGGTTGACTTCAGCTATAATTTCAGCTGAAGGGTTTTTATAGGTGATGGTTGATTTTCCATCAACTGTATTATAAGGATCTGCAGCCTCGGATGTATCTCCATTTTTCGTAATAAGGAAGGAGTACTCATGTGTTCCTTCTTCTAATTGATCAATCGTTGTGAAGAAGCGTTCCTCCTTAGGGGAGTACTTCATTTCAAAAATTTGTCCATTTAATTTTGCCTGAACCTTTTCAATCGATTCCATCTCTCCCTGTTTAAATAGCTCTGGATCTCTATAGTAGAGAGTGAGGCTTCCATCATTCAAAACAGGTCCTGTAATAGCAGGGACTTGATAGATTTCACCCTGGCCACTTGTAACAACGACCTTGGTATAGTTATCTTTTCCCGTTTTAATATAGCGGTCGGCACCGTAAGGATCTTTTTGATCCCACCCTGTACCTTTGCGAAGAACAAAGCCCATTTGTTCAGTTTGCTGGCCAATTTCAATCAAAGCAACAGCCCCTTTGTCAGTGACTTCAGTAAAGTCTGCTTGTCCGTCATTTACACCAGTCTGCCAGGTCCATATGTTCCAGCCATCATAGTTGTGATCGTCTCTTACATACGTAAACTCAATAAAACGGCGGTTAGCATCTGTGTTGCTATTGTCAAATTCCTCTTTGGAATAATAAACCGTTTCATCGCCCTGTGCCAGCCATACTTCTGCTTCGTTCTGGCCTTCAGGCATGTTAATCGTTCTGGTAACATCCTGTGTATCCCAATTGCCGGGGCGGGGGATGACATGGATTTTATCTGATGGAAACGATATTTCTGCTTGGGCAAGTCCTTCTGATTGGCTTGTAAAAGGGTAGACTTTTCCGTTGTTCTTGCCATCTTCCCAAGCCCATAAATCCCAATTAAATTGCTCTCCATCATTACGTAAGTAGTTGATTGTATAGGTATTCATCTGACCGGCAATTTGGAAAGTATGTTCAATCGTATATTGATTGTATTCGCCAATTATTGTGATGCTTCCTTCTTCGGCTGTTTCAGTGATTGACAACTGGTTGTCTGTCAGTGCAATGCCTTCTGTTTCAGCATTTAATGTCCAAGACGGCTGCACAGCCTCTGTGGTGCCATCGCTATTTAATAGGTTTGCAGAAAGATTAACTGTGCTGCCCTTTTTGATATCACCAGGCATTGCAGTTGTTAGTCCACTTACAACCAATAGGCTATTGCCATTGGCAGTCTGGCTGTTTGCTGGATCGGTAATCCAATTGCCATCATCCAGAATAAATTTATACTCATAGACTCCAGGTGATAGATTGATTGTTTTTGACCAAATGTTGTTTTCGTCTTTGGCCATCTCTAATGCTTCACTTTGCCAGTCGGTAAAGCTTCCGGCCACGCGCACCCGCTGAGCTTCACCCTGATAGGAAAAAATAACATTATTTCCATCCACAGCCGGACTTTCCACTGTGTTGGCAGAGGATAGCTGCGGAGTCATACCGGTGAATAAACTGAGAATTAAACTTAGCAGCATAATCCAAATACCGGCTTTTCTTGATTGTTTCATGAATTTCCCTCCTTAATAGACTGATTGGGAATAGGGGATATCAATAAGTGAAATAGTGCAATCGTTTGCATAAATGATTAAATGAAAACGCTTGCATCACTCTTAGGAAGATTCTATCACCATTTTGTGAAAAGCTCATGGGCAAAAAGTAGTGTTGGATTAGAAATAAAAGCAGAAAAAAGCCGCCCTGAAAGCAGAGGCGGCTTTGTTTTGCAAGAACGAATTATTTTTCAATCTCGTAGGTCCATTCATTCATGCCATTTTCCATATTATATATCTTCTCAAAACCATTTTCGGCCAAAATTTGGCTTGCCTGTGCTGAGCGGTTTCCGCTTCGGCACACAACCAGATATGGCTTTTCCTTATCAAGCTGATCGAGGTTTTCCTCCAGGACAGGAAGTGGGATAAGGGCAGCTCCTGGAATATGTCCTTCAGCGTATTCCTCTTCAGAACGAACATCTAAAACTTCTGCCTGCTCTGTTTCCCATAGCTCTTTTGCTTTATCGGCATTTACATTTTCGATGTCGGGACCGGAATCGGAACTGCATCCTGCAGCAAGCCCAGCAATCAATACAAGAACCATCATTAAAAACATTGGCTTTTTCATGCTGTATCCCCTTAAGGTTAGAATTTATAGGTCCAGAAACGTTCTTTATAGACTCTTGCCATTACTTCAGGTTCTTGATTCTTAAGGCTTTCTTCCATATTTGCCGCCATAAGCTGCGTCTGGGAAGTATGTGCCTTGATGGCAGCAATTTTCCGGTCTGCTACTGCACTTACATCGTTAACAACATCAGCCTGGCCGATTTTCTCTTCACAGTTATTGGAGAAGGCCACACAGTGAACTTTTGGACGTTCGTTTGCAGGCAGCTCTTTTACAGCTCTGATAACAGCTGCACCTGTGGCATCATGGTCGGGATGCACAGCATATCCCGGATAAAACGTAATGATGAGGGAAGGTCTGACTTCGCCGATTATGGCTCCAAGTCTGTTAGCAAGCAGCTTCTCATCTTCAAATTCTACGGTTTTATCACGATAGCCAAGCATTCTTAAATCCTGAATGCCAAGCACATTCGCTGCAGCCTCCAGCTCTTTTTTGCGGATTTTTGGCAATGTCTCCCTGTTGGCGAAAGGAGGATTTCCCATATTGCGTCCCATTTCGCCTAATGTCAGGCAGGCATAGGTAACAGGTGTCCCGTTTTCAATATGTAAGGAGATCGTTCCTGAAACCCCAAATGCTTCATCATCCGGATGAGGGAAGATAACGAGTACATGTCTTTCCTTTTCCATTTCGGTTTGCTCCTTTCAATTGTTTAAGCGTTATCTATGTTCAGCTGTAGCGCCTGGGGCCGTTGCAGTCCCTGAGTCTGGCGCTTCCGCTTTATTACTCGAATGGCGTTTCACTGATTTGCAGCGCAACTGCAAGTTTGCCGCTGAAATCGTGGCCTGCTAAAAGGAGCCTTTCTTTTTCATCCACTTCAAAATGGGTGATGCCTTCAGCATAAACCCAGCCGAAATTCATTTTTAAACCAACTCTGAAAGGGCCGTTTCCAGTGATTTTGCCATGTGCATAGATCAAGTTGGCATTGCGGATATACGCTCCTGAAGAAAAAAAGCTTTCATCAAAATGGGAAGCGTACGCCCCGTTCGTTGTCTCCAAATGAATATATACCTCTTTATTGGCTAAACGGTCGATTTCTTTTTGCACCGTCTCTTTAACTGCCGGTTCCATTATCCATAATCCCCCTTCCAACTTACTTATTCATTTATAAGTTATGTTGTTTACTATCTGTTCAGCCTGAAAATGGCAGATTGTATTTTTATCTTACTAAAAAAAAGACCGAAAAGCGAAAAAGTGAGCTTAAAGAGAATGGAGATATTGTGAAAAAAGAGATAACGGGAGCGAATGCATTGGAATGGAAGAGTTTTCATTTTGGGAAGATACGATAATCGCGAAAATTTGGTTTTATTCGCGGAAATTCCCGATATATTCACGAAACCAGGATAACCGCGATCTTATACAAAAAAACAGAGCCTGGGGGGACTCTGTTTCATGTTATTATTCCTGTTCTGATTCTACTCGGCCTGCACCATATTTGCGGTATGCACCAGGCATGGTTGGGCCGACATATTCGTTTAATTGGAAACCATGATTGATGGCTGCTGTGATGAAATCCTTGGCTGTTTGGACAGCTTCTTTTACAGATTTGCCTTTGGCAAGCTCTGCTGTGATAGCTGAAGAATAGGTGCAGCCTGCGCCATGTGTATAAGTGGTTTCAACGCGCTCGCTTTCGTACAGAGTGAATTCTTGTCCATCATATAGAAGGTCAACGGCTTTTTCATGGTTTAGCTTGCTGCCGCCTTTGATAAGTACATATTTGGCTCCAAGTTCATGGATTTTAACTGCTGCTTCCTTCATGTCCTCAACCGTTCGGATTGGACCTGTTTTGGCAAGCTGCCATGCTTCAAATAGGTTAGGGGTTACTACAGTTGCAAGCGGGACAAGCAAATCTCTTAAGGCTTCATTTAACTCAGGGTGGATAGGCTCATCTTCGCCTTTGCAAACCATTACCGGGTCAATTACTACGCGGTCGAGGTTATTCTCTTTGATTGTTTTAGCTGCAATCTTAATCACTTCTTCTGAACCGAGCATGCCCGTTTTCATGGCATCAATTCCGACTGATAAAATCGTTTCAAGCTGGGTTTCCAGTGTTTCATTGGCTATTGGGAACACATTATGACTCCAGTTGTTCTTGGGATCCATAGTCACAATCGTTGTTAATGCTGTCATTCCATAAACGCCAAGCTCCTGGAATGTTTTAAGGTCAGCCTGGATGCCAGCACCGCCGCTTGTATCCGAGCCTGCAATTGTTAAAACTTTTTTCATAGACATGCGCAAAATTCCTCCTTGAAGTTCTGCTGGATATGTTTTTCTAATTATAACAATAATTCCAAAAGGTAAAAACTAAAACGGCTGTAGAGTTTATCACAGCATTAACTTGTGCGGTGCTGTTTCCAAAAATACAGATTAAACAGATTTGTAGAAATGTTATCAGTCAAAAATATCTTTTTATAAGCTTTTAGCATAAAAAGGAGTTATTCCTAAAAAGAATAACTCCTAACATTGCTCTTAATTTACAACATCCACATCGCTTTTCTTCACGAAACCTAAGCGGTGATTATAGAAGACTTGATAGTATTGATCATTGCCCTTGACCACTTTATTGGTTGCCGGGTCATTAAAATACTTCGCGTGATAATAATCTGATTGAATCGGTGCTGTTGCTGTATAGATTTGGCCAGCTGGCATCTGGTAGAGCACTTGGGCTTTTCCTCTTGCCCATTCTGCAATTCCTGCCTCATCATAAGCTGCGTCATCCGGGTAGGCGGCGCCATAGACTGGTATGGACTCAAGCCCATCTTTTGGCGTAATGAGAGTCCCGCTGCCTGGGACGCTATTAGCATTGTTCGGGTTAAAGAACCAAGCTTTTTGTCCGCCGTAGTAAATAGCTGTCCAATCGCCTTCCTGCCCAGCCTTATAGAAGCTTTGACCGATAGCTGCTTTGTTGCCCCAGTCGTTAATATTTTTAGTACTATTGCTTTCACCGTGAAGAAGAGGATCACGAACCAGTGGAGCATCAAAGCGAGGTTCACTATATAGGTGAATCAGGCTTGAAGATTCAGGCTCCTTTTCTATCCCCCGGTACGTAAAATCAGGCTGATTTGTATTGTAATTTGGGCGCATGGTGACGATATTGCTGTCCTTGTCTCCGTCGCTTGGATTAATAGAGGCTCCAAGCAGGTCGAAAAAGTGTCCCCAATCCCAATAAGCACCCGGATCCCAGTGCATGGCTTTATGCTTGGTTACCGTTAAGCCGGGGATTTCATCATGGCCGATAATATGCTGCCTGTCCACGGGAATGTTAAATCGGTCAGATAGATATTTTACAAGTTTTGCAGTGGAGCGGTACATTTGCTCACTATACCAGTCTGCACCTTCAGCGGCGAAGCCTTCATGCTCCAAACCGATGGAATGCATGTTGAAATACCAGTTTCCTGCATGCCACGGGACATCCTCCGGGCGGACCATTTGTGTAATTTTTCCGGTTTCTGAATCAATGACATAGTGTGCACTTACATAGGATTGGTTCTGGAAATGGCTGATCGCAGATTCGGCGCTTCCTTCAATATCATGGATGATAATATAGCGAATATCTAAATCATCTTCCGGACGGTTGGCAATATCGTAATTGCCGTAGTTACCGGCGCTGCTCGAAAATTGCTTATAGGCTGCAGGGATGAAGGTGCAATCCAGGCCATTAGGGCAGTCGGTATTTGTGTATTTTGTATTACGGAGGGGGATAGAGCTGGCTGTGTTCTTATTGGGTGTGATTTCTTTGGCGTTTAAGGCCACTCTTTGTCCGTCAAGGTTCTTTCTTTCAGCACCTTGCCCAATCGTTGCATAAACCTGGTCTGCAAAGTCCTTTGCAATTGCTTCTTGATCTGTGCCGCTGAATTTAACGACAGCACCATACCAGTCCGCTGCATCAGAAGGCAGTTTTCCTGTAGTTTGGCGTGCGTATTCAGCAAGCAGGGCAGCGCCGCCCCGGATATTTTGCTCCGGGTCCTTTTTTAAGGCTTCAGGGTCGGCATCAAGAAGTTTTGCAGCAGTTTTAAGGCTGCTGGAAGCTTCAGATGCTTCAATGATTCCATCATCATGCTTTCCTCTGGCACTAAGGTCAGCCGGTAAATCAACTAGATTCATTATTCCATAGCCGCCAACCTCGCTTTGGCCTTCATGCTGCTCCCAGCGCGTCTGGTTGTAAGCAACTGCCAAAAGGATGCTCTCAGGAACTCCAAATTCCTTTGCGGCACTTTCAAAGGTCTTTTGCAGTGATGAAGATTCATTGCTGCTTTCTGTGGCTTGGGTTGTTACGCTTGCTGTACTAAATCGTGCAGGGACTGCTAAAAGGCTGGCAGTTAAGGAGAACGTTAAAATTGCCGAGGATAACTTTTTAAGTCTCAAACATATTCCCTCCTGTATAAAAATGGTATATCGGGGTGTTTTCTAATAGAGGGAAGGTTTTACCTGCAAGTTTTAATTGAAATGAGTCAATCGATCCACGGATTTTTCTAAAAAAAGGTAATTGGTAGCGGGGGAAGAGGTGGATGGGTTGTGAAGAAAGTATGGGGAGGGTCAGCTTGTAGGTTTTATAAGGAAGAGGTATTTCGCATATAAATCTAGTCATTGAACATAAAAAATTTATCCGCACATAAATCCAGCCTATCCGCACATAAATGTTCTTCCGTCTGCAAAATGCCTTTCTAAACTGTATTAAAAACAGAAAAACCGGCCCCAATTTACCAGGAGCCGGTTTCCCCGCAGGGCAATCTGCAAAGGCGTATGTTTATTTTTTCAGGAAACGGTAAATTTATACCCTATTCCTCTGACTGTTTGGATAAAGGCGTAATCCGAATGCTCGGCGATTTTTTCCCGCAGGTGTTTGATATGGACATCAACCGTTCTTTCGTTGATGACCTTCTCGCCTTTTTTGTAAATGGTATCAATAATTTGTTCTCTTGATAAAACCTGGTCGGGATGTGTCATGAAAACGTAAAGCAGTTTATATTCAAAGTGGGTTAAATCCAACACGGTATCCTGGTATTTGGCAATCCCTTTTATGGGCTTTAGAGTGAGGCCTTTATAGCTGATTTTGCTGCATCTGTTGGCTGTCCGTCTTAAAACGGTTTCGACTCTGACGGTCAGTTCTTCCAGGCTGAAGGGCTTGCCCATATAATCGTCAGCTCCGAGCTTCAATCCCTCAATCCGATCCTGTTCAGATTGGCTGGCAGTCAGCATGATAATGGGAACATTGCTGTCCAGCTCATTGCGAAGCCAGAAGCAAATCTCTTTGCCGCTTATGCCTGGCAGCATGATATCGAGAATAATGAAACAGGGATCATGCTTTAAATATTGTTCTTTTGCTTCGTATCCGTCAGAGGCTTCTAAAACTTCAAAGCCTTCTCTTGCCAGGGTCATCTTAATCAGCTTTCTGATCCGTTCTTCATCGTCAACAACGAGGATTGTTTTCCCTCTTAGCGGAAGGTCGCTCAATGATATCGCCATCCTTTTCTGCAATTCCGTTCTTATATTAAATGCTAAGAATATTATACAGGAAAAGAGTAGGGTGAAACATGGAATAAGGCCCGGTAAGCAGCCGGACCTTATGTTCCTATTCTTTTTCCTTATCCTGCCCTTTTTTGCCGGCCAGTGTTTCGTAAGCTGCATCGTCAGGAGCATCACCCTTAGGCCAGTCATAGATTTTATCAGGGAAATCCGGGCGGTCATGTGAATTGATGTAAGCAGCCAGGTTCATGGCTTCTTCATCAGTCAAAGACCCTTGGGAATAGCCGCCGATTTCCATCTTAGGCATATACGTTTGAATAAAGCCGGCAGCTGTTCTCAGCCTTGCCATCCCAGCACCAATATTGTAGGAGTTTTCTCCCCAAAGAGCCAGATTCCCTGCATCCCCATTCTCCCCATGGCAGCTGATGCAGGCTTTATTGTAAATCTCTCTTCCTGCGTCAATATCTACATTCTCAATATCCGCTTTAGATCGATCAAGCTTTGCCCAAGGTCTTTCAGTCGTTCCATCAGGTACATTTTGTGAAATATAATCATAGAAAGCAACCATTGCTTTCATTTCCTGAGAATCCTCAGGGAGGGGCTCGCCATTCATACTTCTTCTGAAGCAGCCGTTAATGCGTTCCTCAAGTGTTACTTCTCTGCCGGCTCTTGGATTGTATTGCGGGTAGGTTTTTGATATTCCCACAAGATCAAGCGGTTCTTCATAGCCTCCGCCCGCATGGCAGCTGGCACAGCTAAGGTTATTGCCTGAATAGCCATCCAGTGCGGTTGCTGTTTCTGTTACATACTTAAACCCGAGTTTAATGAGGTCTCCATCCTCGCCTTCGGGAACGTCATCCATGCTTGGCGGCGGGTATGGGTACTCTGCTGTTTCTTCGGATTCTTCCGGCTGGCTGGCTGTCTCAATTGAGGCATTCTTATCCTTGCCGGAAATGACTAGGTAAGTAAGGCCGATTCCAAGTACAAGGGACGATACAATGGCAATAACAGAGTAAGTAAGAAATTTGTTCATTTTGCCGTCTTCCTCTCTATAATTCCTTTATTTATCAACGTTTTGGTATGGTTTTAGTATAGGAGCGAATTATTAAGATTTGGTTAATTATCCATCTCCGGCAGTTTGAACAATTTGTGACGACACAATTCTGCCATACTCATGTAACCGGGCAGACCTTGATCGAAGAAACAAGCTGGAATAGATGGTAAAATAAAATGATAAGGATAGAATGGATTTATAAGGGGCTATAGGGCTTCATAACGCAAAAGTCAGGTGAGAATAATGAGTATAACGGGTATTATTTTAGCAGGAGGGCATTCAAGCCGAATGGGCGAGAATAAAGCCCTTTTAAAAATAGGCGGCAAAACGGTGATTGAACGCATAGCAAATCAATTGGCTTCTATATCATCAGACATGATTGTCGTGGCCAACAATCATGAAGAGTACCAGTTTCTTGGGCTTCCGATGGTTAGTGACCAATGGAATGAAAAGGGCCCGCTTGCAGGTATCCATGCAGGCTTGACCGCATCCGGTACGCAAAAGAACCTCATTGTTGCATGTGATATGCCATTCATATCTGCAGAGCTTGGGAAGATTCTACTCAAAGAACTAGAAAGCCAACAGGCAGCGGTGCCTGAAATCGAATCCCGGCTTCATCCGCTTTTTGCAGCTTATCGAAAGGAAACGAAGGAAGCGGCAGAACAAGCTTTGAGGGACAACAGACTGAGGATTCGTGAGTTTTTGCATAAGATAAATGCTTCGATTATGAAGGATAAAGAACTTAAGAGGATGGGGTTTTTAAGTGAAGAAGCCCATTTCTTTAATATGAACAGCCCGGATGAGTACCAAATGGCATTGAAAATGGCAGCTGGAGAGGGCATGGATTCTAATTAGTATAAATGGAAGGCAGTCATTTCACTTCCGGCAGCATATATGTCAAAATGGAGCAAATGCTGATTTTAGATTGTAAGAGCTTTCCTATAGAATAATGAGGTGATTCAATGAATTTTGAGATTTCAAAAGAGCCAATTGATATCCAAAGTGTGATAGATAAAGTGGTGCAGCGGGAAGCAGGGGCCATTACAACCTTTATTGGGACCGTCCGCGAGCTGACACATGGCAAAAAAACGCTTTATTTAATTTATGAAGCGTATGAAGCAATGGCAGTTAAAAAGCTTGAGCAAATCGGAAAAGAAATCAAAGAGCGCTGGGATGGGGCAGAAGTGGCTATCACACACCGTACAGGCAAGCTGGACATCACAGATGTTGCGGTTGTCATAGCGGTCTCCACTCCCCATCGTGCGGATGCCTATGAAGCAAACCGATATGCCATCGAAAGAATCAAAGAGATCGTGCCGATTTGGAAAAAGGAACATTGGGAAGACGGAGAAGAATGGATCGGAAATCAGCTGGAAACAGTTGCATATCCAGAAGGGAAACCGGAGGCGAAGGATTTAAATGAATAAAATTATGTTTTTTGCCCATTTACGGGATCGTGTTGGGGAAGAGTCAGTGACCATGGATGCAAGCGGAAAAACGATTGCGGAACTGAAGCAATTGCTGTCGGAAGAATACACGGTGAAATTGGACACTGTCATGGCAGCAGTGAATGAAGAATTTGCTTCAGATGATGAAGTGATCCAGGATGGAGATACGGTCGCATTTATACCTCCTGTAAGCGGAGGGTGAGGTAAGCTTGATAGGAAGGGGATGCAGCCATGTCTGAAAGGTATTCACGGCAGACCTTGTTTCCGCCGATCGGAAAAGAGGGGCAGGAAAGAATCTGCTCCAAGCATGTGCTGATAGTCGGAGCTGGTGCTCTGGGGTCGGGCAATGCGGAAATGTTGACACGGGCGGGAATCGGCAAATTGACGATCATTGACCGGGATTATGTGGAAGCGAGCAATCTGCAGCGTCAGCAGCTTTATACAGAAAGGGATGTAGCTGAAAAACTTCCAAAAGCGGCTGCGGCGGAGAAGCGCTTAAGGCTTATTAACTCGGATGTGGAGATACGCCCGGTGATCGGGGATGCTACTCCTGAAAAGCTGGAAGAGCTTGTTGAGGGAGTAGATCTTATCCTGGATTCCACTGATAATTTTGAAACCAGAATGGCAATTAATGATATCTCGCAAAAATATGAGATTCCCTGGATATACGGAGCCTGTGTCGGCAGCTTTGGTATGAGTTTGACCATTATTCCTGGCAGGACTCCTTGCCTGAATTGCCTTTTAAAAAAGATACCGATCCAGGGAATGACCTGTGACACGGGCGGAATCATTGCGCCAGCTGTGCAAATGGTCATTGCCCATCAAGTTGCAGAGGCACTGAAGATTTTGGCAGAGGATTGGGATGCGATCAGAACCGCGATGGTGAGTTTTGATTTGTGGCGGAACCAGTATACGAGCATGAAGGTATCAAAGGCGAAGGATGAAGGCTGTTTATCATGCGGTAAAGAGAGAACCTATCCCTATTTGCAGACAGAAAACATGATGAAGTCTACTGTTCTATGCGGAAGGGATACGGTACAAATCCGCCCGCCAAAAGAGCAGGAAATCCAGTTGAGTGAACTGGCTCAGCAATTGAAATCACTTGGCTATCAGGTAAAAGGCAATCCATATTTGCTGTCAGCTGATATGGAAGAACAGCGCCTCGTCATTTTTAAGGACGGACGTGCCCTTATTCATGGAACAAAGGATTTAACACAGGCAAAATCGATTTATCAGCGACTAATGGGATAAAAACAAAAAACGAGCCCGGACTATTAGAGAATAGTCCGGGCTCGTTTTTATATTTGCTGAGGGTTTAAGGCCTGTTTTTTATTTAACTTCGTCTGTACCTACAATTACCAGTTTGCCTTCATCCAGTACCTTTTCGTACTGTTCAGCTTCTGTTTCTGTTAAGCCGACAGATTCGAACTTGGAACGAAGCTCATCGCCGCGCTTTTTAAATACGTTGCCGACAGAATCGAATAATCCTTGCTCCTTCATGCCAACATCACCTGTATCAGTAGCATCTGAAAGGTGCTCGGAACGATCCTTGTCATGGGCGAAAATATAGATGTTATCTTTATTAAATCCTTGACTCTCCAGCATTCCGATTGTGTCTGTTGCTTGTACACCATTCTCTACGACTTCGATTTTATACATATTTAACATCCTCCTCATAAGATTTAGACTCATAAGATTTAGACTGTATATTTGAAGGGCTTAATCCTGCCCGTTATATTTTATATTTATCCGCTCTGCTATATTTTAAACATGGGTAAAAGAATGATAGATTAAGTAATGTGACAGGTTACTATTTATGTGGGTGCTATCGGGGTATATAAAAATAGAGGCACGAGCCTTTCAGATGAAATGGGGAGGGGATCCTTATAACGAAAGATATTTTAAATAATGACTGGCAGAAAGTTCTTGGTGAAGAGTTCCAGAAGCCTTACTATTTGCAGCTGCGGGCGTTTTTAAAGAAAGAATATGAGGAGCATATCGTTTACCCGAAGCAGGAGGATATATTTAATGCTCTCCATTATACATCCTACGAGGATGTGAAGGCTGTTATCCTTGGACAGGATCCCTATCATGGGCCTGGCCAGGCGCACGGATTAAGCTTTTCGGTGAAACCGGATGTGAAGATTCCGCCGTCCTTAAAAAACATTTTTAAAGAGATGCAGGCTGATTTGGGCTGCGATATACCCAACAATGGCTACCTATTAAAATGGGCTAAAGAAGGTGTGCTTCTATTAAATACAGTTCTGACAGTCCGAAAAGGAAAGGCTCATTCACATAAGGGGAAAGGATGGGAGCTGTTTACCGATCGGGTCATCCAAAAGCTGAACGAGAGGGAAAAGCCTGTTATCTTTCTATTATGGGGAAAACCAGCACAGGAAAAGGGAAAGCTCATTGATGATTCCAAGCATTTGATCTTGACCTCTCCACATCCTAGCCCGTTTTCGGCCCGTAAAGGCTTTTTTGGCAGCAGGCCATTCTCAAAAGTGAATGAACTTCTAAGGGAACAGGGAGAGGAACCAATCGATTGGAAGATTCCTGATCGGTGATTTGATTCGTCATGTTTCACGTGAAACATACATTTATTTTGAGAGAATAAAAGAATGTGCTCGAAATATCTCCTGCCTTCCGCTGGATATGAAAAAGGGATGAAAAAAACAGATGAGTTCACAGCGAGTAGATTGTTTTAAATGCAAATACTTTTATGTCACTTGGGATCGGAACCATCCAAAGGGATGCAGGGCTTTCCAATTCAAAACGAGACTGATGCCCTCCATCGAAGTTTTTAGGGCATCTGGTCATCCCTGTTTGCGTTTCGAAAAGAAAAACTGATAAACTTTAAATTGGCCTCAGGAGATAGAAGATGGCCTAGATAGCTATAATGGCAATAGGAAAGCAGAATAATCGCTTTTCGCAGAAAGAGGTGAAGTGTTTGAATATCTCTGTTCAAAAACTTTTGGGTAAAATGGAAAAGGAATTGCTTGAAGCAAAAAACAGCTCGTCTGAAGCACGTATCAGGGAAAGGGTACAGGCGATCAAGTCTTTGTGCGAGATCGTGTTGGAAGAATCGGATACAGGAAGCACTTCTGTTGCTGCTTCTGTCAGCCATACATACAGTGCACCGGCTGCACAGCCTGCGAATTTGCTGCCAAAGAAAATGAAAATGAATGATGAAGCAAACGGTGATTCACTGTTTGACTTTTAAAATGGGATAAGAGGTGTAGGGGAACATGAAGTTATTTATTATTATTGGAGCCATTAATGCTTTTTTATCAGTTGCTTTGGGAGCATTTGGAGCTCATGGGCTTGAGGGCAGAGTGGAGCCAAAGTATTTGGAAACATGGAAGACAGGTGTAACCTATCAAATGTTCCATGCAACCGGCTTGCTGATTATCGGCGTCCTGCTTGGAAAACTGCCGGCGACTGCCTTGCTATCATGGTCAGGGTGGCTGATGCTTATTGGCATTATCCTTTTTTCCGGAAGCTTATATGTATTAACACTGACAAAAATCAGCGTGCTGGGAGCGATTACCCCGTTAGGCGGAGTAGCCTTTTTAGCGGCGTGGGTACTGCTGATCATTGCTGCAGTTAAGTATTTATAATACGTTTTTTCGCAAAGTTTGTTGCTATCAAATTTTAATCACTGAGTTGATTGGAGCGGAATGCGCGAGATCCTTGAAAATGCTGCCGCATTTTCTTCGTGCGGTGTCCCTTCGAAGAAGCTTATTCAACGTCCTACGGGACTAGCGTTCCAAGGGAGACCCCGCAGACGCAGAGCGTCGAGGAGGCTTCCGGAAGCCCCGTGGTTCGCTAAGTGCCTCGTGCTGAAATCAACGGGCAGAATTCTAAGCAAAAACAACAATCTATACGAAAAGAGAGCCTTATAATAAGAAAAGGAGCTTTGACATAGGGTCAAAGCTCCTTTTCTTTTATCTTGGCGAGTATTGGGTCATTCCAGCCCCTCCGCCGAAAGGATATTCGTATTCAATTTCTTCATCAAAAGTTACATAATCCAGATAAATCATTAGAATGAGGTAACGTGTGCCTGTTTGCGGATCACTGAGGATTAAATGGTCCCTCCCTGCAGCTTCGATGATGCCTTTAAATATCTTTGCATTCCACTCTGTATTGTTTTCAAAGGTTGTATACACAGTAGCAAGCTTTCCTTTGTTCAAACGCAGAATGTTTTCAACGTAGGACTGTTCAAGCGGAAGCATGCCGGGAATCTGAGGACCTGGTGCAGCGCCTGCACTCACGCCTGCAACGGTTCCGGCAGGCGGCATTTGCTGAAATTGCGGCTGTGCCTGCTGATAGGGCTGTGCCTTAGGGGCACCCCCTGTGTAGGGCTGCTGGTAACCATAATAAGGGTATTGACCGTAATTAGATTGACTCAATTTTTTCCCTCCTAAAAATTAAAATCAGCCATCTTAAGCTAAGTAATGAAGCAAAAGAGATTTCATTTTGCTAATAAACAGTCGGACAGTCCTCCGGGGTTGGTTTATAAAGTAATAAGCTTAAACCGGCCGGATTCCATTGGTTAAACCATTGGACCGGGCATCTGCCTGAGGGCGGAAAAACCATAACGCGATGCTTGCAGGGTGGTGGCGCTGTCCGTTTATGACTTTGCGGGCCAAATCAAGCTCACTTTACCGCGCACCTTGATAGAAGTAGCCTTTTTGTGTGGCTAAAAACCCGCCTGGACTCTGGAAGACCATCCTTCTGATTGACCGGATATCCTTGAAGTCTATACAATCACCCGGACACGGTTAACCCCCACATCTTCCTCAGCTTCAGGACGCATGAGCCGGGCCAGAAGCTTAACATCTTCCTCGGTGTAAGGGATAACTCCCATCACTTCACCTCTCTTTTTGCGGAGCCTTGATGCTGCGGGAAAGAGAATTGCATATGAAGTTATATTAGAAACTCACTATTTCATTAGTATGTAGGGGCATGTTTTTTTATGACTTGAGAAAAGAAAAAACTCCCAGCCTAAGCTGAGAGTTCTGAGAGCCCATATTAGTTTACATGCAGAAACTTTCCTACTTTATCTTCTTTAAGGATATTTCCTACGAAGAAAGCGCCGAATTCTCCGTAGCGGGCACTTACTTCATCAAAGCGCATTTCATAAACGAGCTTTTTGAATTGAAGAACATCATCAGAGAATAGGGTTACGCCCCATTCGTAATCATCAAAGCCGACAGAACCGGTGATGATCTGCTTTACCTTTCCTGCATATTGGCGGCCGATCATACCATGGCTGCGCATCATATTGCGTCGTTCCTCCATCGGAAGCATATACCAGTTGTCATTACCCTGACGACGCTTGTCCATTGGATAGAAGCAAACATGTTTAGCTTTTGGCAGTTCAGGATAAAGGCGTGCCAAAATTTGCGGATTTTGATAAGGGTCTTCACCTGCAGGCAGGTAATTGCTCAATTCAACAACAGAAACATAAGAATGAGCTGGAATTGTAAATTCAGCTAATTTTGTTTTGTTGAATTCGTTTTCAATTTTATTCAGTTCTTCCATTGTAGGCCTTAAAATCATCATCATAAAATCTGCTTTTTGCCCAACAATTGTATAAAGGGCATGGCTGCCATTTTTCTCGCTCTGTGTAGTATTCCATTTGTCCACTAGGGCCATGAATTCATGGATGGCTGCTTGGCGCTCATCGCTTGAAAGCATTTTCCAAGTAGTCCAGTCAACTGTACGGAAGTCATGTAAACAATACCAGCCGTCAAGCGTTACTGCTGCTTCACTCATTACGATCACTCCTAATATGTACTAAAAATTCTCATCACTACTATAACATAGTTTCTCCATTTAACATGTGTATAAAACTTGAAATGTTGGAATTAATCGAGTACCAGGTACCTATACCACTTCGATCAATTGGTATAGGTACCTGGTACTCAAAAATGCCGTTTACAAAAAGGCTAATATGGTTATCTTAAAACAAGGTATGAATATAAAACAGGCTGCATCTGAAGGTTACTTATTATTGGAAATTTACCGAAAACAAAAACATTTCAACTGAAAACGCTAACAGTGACTGAACTCCTTGAAATTCTGGGCATGAAGAGTATTCTAAGGGAGTATATAGGGTAAGTTCTATTAAATGAACGGAAATCAGATGCCTTAGGAGGAATTTACATGAGTGATTTATTCTCGGTTTTAAAAGAAAAAGTTTCAGGACAAAATTTAAAAATCGTTTTTCCGGAGGGGCAGGATGAGCGTATTTTAGCGGCAGCAGGTAGATTGGCTGCTGAAAAAATTATCACCCCTATCCTGGTTGGAAATATTGCAGAGATCGAAGCAAAAGCAAAGGATATGGACATTTCCCTTGAATCCGCAGAAATTTACGATCCAAACAGCTTTTTGATGATGGATGAGCTTGTAGCGGCATTTGTTGAGAGACGTAAAGGCAAAGCAACAGAAGAAGATGCACGGAGAATTCTTCTTGATGAAAATTACTTCGGCACAATGCTTGTGTATGCCAATAAAGCAGACGGCCTTGTGAGCGGTGCGGCACATTCTACGGCAGACACGGTGCGCCCGGCCCTTCAAATTATTAAAACAAAAGAAGGCGTCCGCAAAACTTCCGGTGTATTTATCATGGTACGCGAGGATGAAAAATATGTTTTCGCAGATTGTGCGATCAATATTTCACCTGACAGCCAGGACTTGGCTGAAATTGCGATTGAAAGTGCAAAGACTGCAAGAATGTTCGATATTGAACCACGTGTAGCCATGCTGAGCTTTTCCACTAAAGGATCAGCCAAGTCTCCGGAAACAGAAAAGGTTGCAGGCGCACTTGAGGCAGCGAAAGTGCGCGACCCATTATTGATCATTGACGGAGAATTCCAATTCGATGCGGCATTCGTTCCATCTGTTGCAGAGAAAAAGGCTCCGGATTCACCGATCCAGGGGGATGCAAATGTATTTATCTTCCCAAGCCTTGAAGCGGGCAATATCGGTTATAAAATTGCCCAGCGTCTTGGAAACTTTGAAGCTGTTGGACCCATTCTGCAAGGCTTAAACCGTCCGGTCAATGACCTATCCCGCGGATGCAACGAGGAAGACGTATATAAGCTCGCACTAATCACTGCAGCCCAGGCTCTAAATCAATAACGCCATACTTGAAGCCGGTCCCTTGCGACTGGCTTTTTTGCTATAATAAGTCTGTTATGAGACATTGGCCGATTAACTGCAGGTTTTGGCCGTTAAAATCGTATTTTTGGCCGATAAAGTGATAGATTTGGCCGATACATTGGCTGAATTGGCCGTTAAAGGTGGAATTCTGGCTGTCAAGCTTGTAAAGACGGCCCTAAAATAGATAATTCAGAGCCGATAAGCGTGTTTTTGACTAGGAATATCGGGAAAAGGGGATCAAAGTAGATGAATTTGGCACAAGATTTACTGAAGCAGGAGGAGTGGAGAGTCATTGACCAGTCTGCATTGGCTGTCCATTTAAATGCCCTGCACTCATTCGGGATGGATGATACGCTTTGTGCTTCTGTCGGGTCTGGTGCGGCGCCCGCGACTGCGAGGACATGGGTCCACCATAATACCATAGTGCTCGGCATTCAGGATACCAGGCTTCCTTGTTTACCTGAGGGAATTGACTTTTTAAAAAGCCAGGGCTATCAGGTTATCGTCCGGAATTCTGGCGGGCTGGCTGTAGTCCTGGACGAAGGTGTCCTGAATATATCGCTGATTTTTCCGGAAAACGAAAAAGGCATAGATATTAACCGGGGATATGACGCGATGTGGATGCTGATAAAAGAGATGTTTTCCGATTTTAATAAAGAGATAGAAGCCAAAGAGATTGTTGGGTCCTACTGCCCGGGAAGCTATGATTTAAGTATAGGCGGGCAAAAGTTTGCCGGCATATCACAAAGGCGTCTCCGCAATGGGGTAGCGGTGCAAATTTACCTTGGGGTGAATGGCAGCGGCAGTGAGCGGGCGAATTTGATTGGGGAATTCTATGCTCTTTCCAGAAGGGGCGAACAAACAAAATTTCAATATCCTGAAATCCAGCCGGCTGTTATGGCTTCTCTATCAGAATTGCTTGATACAGAGCTAACCGTCCAGGATGTGATGCTGCGCTTTTTGCAGGCTTTAAAAAGTAAATCAGGCCGCCTTTATGCAGGTCAGCTGACAGAGGATGAAGCGAGTTTATTTGAAGCTTATTATCATCGGGTCACAGAACGGAACGAGAAGGTATTGGGTGAATAAAGAAAAGCCGTAAACCACAGTGGTTAACGGCTTTTCTAAATGGGGCATTGCTGCCATTTTCTCCTTCTCCTGAAGACCGGAAGCTTTTTCTATAAAATAAGGAAAAATGTGAACGTTGATATTTGTCTAGCTCCAGCGCCTACCCCCTCGAGGTCACAATCCAATCCTCCCAAAAAGGCAAAGGACGCCTTTCCGGAAGGCTCGTCTTGTGCTTGTCGGGGGTGGGCAAGGCGCTTCCGCTTTTCTATTCAGCTACTCTCTCCAAATTGCCATTTCGGTCCATTTTAAACTTGGAGGCCGGTCTGTCTTCTTCGTCAAATAGAACAAAATTGCGCGCTCTGTTCATGATTTTCATAAGTGTCTCGTAATCTTCCTGAATGGTTACTGTATTTTCCTCCAGCTCGCTGATCTTGCTTTCCAGCTCCTGGTTACGGCTTCTAAGATCTGCGTTTTCGCGCTTCAATCTTTCATTCTCATTTTTTAGTATATCAAGCTGAATGCCAGAGTGATTTAATGTTTGCAAATATGAAATGACGCTATCCAAATCCAATTGGGCAGGAGCCGTATAAGCTGGTTCCGAGTAAGTGGATGTATAGGATGATACGGCTTCTGTTCTTTCGGCTGTTTCATTCTCTGTCCGCTCTTCATAAAAGTCTGCAGGGGATGGCGGCACTATTGTATTTGACACAACGGGTGCTGCTTCAACTTCCTGCATAGTAGGCACTGGCGGAGAGTATAAGAGTTTCTTCTTGCCTCCCTGTTCTTTGCCTAGCATTCTTTGTCTTTGCTTGCGCTGTTTCTTTGCAAGCTGAAGCGCTTTTTCGTATTGATGCCTTACAACCGCGTTCCAGCGGAATCCGCAAGCTGCAGAAGTGCGGTTCAGCTTATCTCCAACCTCTTCAAAAGCATTTAATTGTGTACTGCCTTCCCTGACATGCCTTAATACTGTTTCAGCTAGCAATAAATCATTTTCGTCTGTCCATGCGTCCTGACGTACTTTCATTCATCCTCAACTCCCTATTTCTTTAACATTTTGTTCTTGCCTTAGTTAAAGGATGGACAAACTTGTCAGATTTTATACAAAGGTGATTAAAAGGATAGTAGATTTTTTGAAAAATTAGTTTTCGCTAGATACGTATGGCGGTTTTATGAAGATTAGTAAGATACACCACCCAAGTTAATGATTACAGCTTGCAAAGCTGCCGGATAAGATTTAAAATAGCCTGTAGCAGTTAGGCAGGGTGTTTGCTATTCAGTCCTTACTTGAATAGAAATACCGTGCATCGGACATGCTTTAATAAGGAAATTTCCTGCTATAGAGGCTGTTTTTAATTAGCATCGAGCAGATTGGGCGGAAAGCGCGAGATTCTCGAAAATGCATTTGCATTTCCTTCGGCTTGTTAATTCGGGGGTGCTTTAGCAACGTGTCCAGCGGGAAAAGCTAGCCTGCAGGTGCCTGCAGCGGAAATCAACAATTAAGTTTGACAGAGCTATTATTTAAAATAAAAGTTAGACCGCAGAAAGGGTTGTAATAGAATGGCAAACGAATTTCGTGTTTGCGACGATTGTCAGGCAGTAAACCTAAAAACACTTATACCGCGTTTGAAAGAAATAGATCCTGACGCTAAAATTGATATCGGCTGCCAGTCCTATTGCGGACCAGGCCGAAAAAAGACATTTGCTTTCGTCAATAACCGTCCCCTTGCCGCATTAACGGAAGAGGAATTGATGGAGAAAATTAATAAGAAGCTGAAAAAATAAATCGCCTTTTGACTTTTGTCCTTAGGTGATTTTTATTTTTGCCCAAGTTTATCTTGGGCTCCCATTTGGTAAAGAGATAGAATGGACAGCTTATTGTTATTTTTGAAAAAGTCGAAAAATATTTTTGGGCATAGATGATTGCTGTCATGCGGTTCCTGTCGAATGGCTATGAATAACGGGGAATTTTGTGATGAATTGGGATAGTAATCGGGATATAATAATAACAGGTTATAAAAGCGGAGAGCGCTCATAAAGGAATGCAGACTAACGACGCCACGCCTGTGGCAGCGTCTGCTTAACCCGCATCCCAGCGGGCTTTAAGATATCGGGCCGATCGCGCTCGGAGCGGAACACAGACATAAGCGGAGGGAAAAGATGGCATATTCGGCGGAAAAGTTAAGCGAGGAAAAGGTATTTAAAGATCCCGTCCACCGTTACATACACGTCAGGGACAGAGTCATTTGGGATTTGATAGGAACAAAGGAGTTTCAGCGCCTTAGAAGAATTAAACAGCTTGGAACAACCTACTTAACCTTCCATGGTGCTGAGCATAGCCGTTTTAACCACTCGCTCGGAGTTTACGAGATTGTACGGCGAATAGCTGATGATGTGTTTATCGGCAGGCCGGAATGGAATGAAGAAGAACGCCTCCTCTCATTATGCGCGGCACTTCTCCACGATTTGGGGCATGGCCCGTTTTCACATTCCTTCGAAAAAGTATTTGACCTCGACCATGAGCATTATACAAGAGCAATTATTCTTGGTGATACCGAGGTTAATCAGGTGCTTACAAAGGTGAGTTCCGATTTTCCTGAAAAGGTAGCAGAGGTGATTGCCAAAACCTCCAAAAATAAGCTGGTCGTCAGCCTGATTTCAAGCCAGATTGACGCAGACCGAATGGATTATCTGCAAAGAGATGCTTATTTTACCGGTGTCAGCTACGGCCATTTTGATATGGAGCGGATCTTGCGTGTCATGAGGCCGCGTGAGGACCAGGTAGTGATTAAGCAGAGCGGAATGCATGCAGTGGAAGATTATATTATGAGCCGGTACCAGATGTATTGGCAGGTGTATTTCCACCCGGTTACCCGCAGTGCAGAGGTTATCCTGACCAAAATTCTGCATCGTGCCAAAGATTTGCACGGACAAAATTATACGTTTAAATACGATCCCATCCATTTTTATTCATTATTCAGCGGTGAGATCACACTTGAAGATTATATAAAGCTTGATGAAGCTATTATTCTTTATTATTTCCAGATGTGGCAGGAGGAAGAGGATCCCGTCCTGAGAGATCTCTGCTGCCGCTTTATGGACCGGAATCTATATAAATATGTGGAATTTGATCCTGCAAAAGAGTATAAGAAGCTGGCTGAGTTGTCCGCTTTATTTAAAAAAGCAGGCATTGACCCGGAATATTATCTGGTTGTTGATTCGTCATCAGACTTGCCTTATGACTTTTACCGGCCAGGTGAGGAAGAAGAAAGATTGCCCATTCATTTGCTGCTGAAAAATGGGGATATCCGCGAGCTTTCCCGTGAATCGGAGATCGTTGATGCCATTTCGGGTAAACGCAGAACAGACCATAAGCTGTATTTTCCGGCTGACTTTATTTCAGACGACAGCAAAAAGCCGAATATAAAAAAACAAATCAGAATGCTGCTGGAAATCGATTAAGACTGCATAAAGTCCATTTGATTTTCTATAGATACGGGAAAAAACGGAGTAGGAGATGAAGAGCTTTGTTAAAGGATCACGCCAAATTAATGCATGCCATTGCAGTCTCTGAAGAAATTGTGGGACGGAAAAAGCTGCAGAAAATGATTTATATCGCCAAGAACATCGCATTTCCTTTTCAGGAAAGATTCCAATTTCACTTTTATGGCCCTTATTCCGAAGAGCTCACTTTAAGGGTCGAAGAGCTTTGCAATATGGGGTTTTTAAACGAAGTGAAAGAGAAAAAAGGCGGCTACTACCAGTATCGGTATACACTCACAGAAACAGGCAAGGAATTCTTGACTGTTAATGAAGTGGAAATGCCTAGCCTGCAGAACTGCCTAATGGATATGAACGGCCAAAATGCAAGATTCCTTGAGCTTGTCTCAACTGTCCTTTATTTTAATGACCTTCCAAAAGAAGAAGTTAAAGAAAAGGTTTTTACACTAAAAAGCAAACAGCGCTACACAGACGAAGAAGTGGAGCAGGCCTATCAATATATTGAAAGCTTAAGAGAAAAAGCTGGGCAGCATTAAATGCCTGGCTTTTTTGTGGTTAAGAGACCTATACGCAGAGAAAAAATCTTATGTGCAGAGAAATCAGATCTATACGCAGAGAAAAATTTCTATGTGCAGATAAATGGTAGCTATACGCAGAGAAATCTATTTAAACTTAATAATTTTCATAAAAAAGGGCAGTTCCCACTGAAAAAGAATATTTTTCAATGGGAAACTGCCTTTTTAATAAAATAATCCAGAATTTATTCGTCGCTGAAACGCTTGCCGCCAATTGCATAGTGGTTTTTGGACATTTCCTCGATAAATACGACAATTTTATCCTTGGAAGCACCAGTTGTTTCGTTCACTGCATCTGTTACTTTTTCTACAAGCGCCTTTTTTTGTTCCTCGGAACGGCCTTCCAGCATTTTTACTGTTACGTATGGCATTTTGTATTACCTCCTCTTATTTTACTGATTGTAGTTTTCCATATTTTTTCGCAATGTGCAAGCCTGACTGCACGTTCTTTCCCTTTGGTGCGGTGTTCATGTATACTTTTAGGTAATAAGAAATAGCAGGGGCTTTTCGTACATAGTATGTAGTAGATCTTGGCAAAAAATAAAAATATATAAAAGCTGCTTGGCTGATGAGTGCCATCATTTTGCCGGCAGGAGAGGGAGTTTTGGCTTTTGGAACAATTTCTGGCGTTTTCTCTCAGGGAGATTCCCTATGTTGCTGTAACGTTGATGATTGCCTTTACGGTCCATGAGTTTGCCCATGCTTATGTTGCCTACAAATTCGGAGATCCGACCGCACAGAAACAGGGCAGATTAACATTGAATCCCATGCAGCATTTGGATCCAATCGGGACTATCCTGATTTTTATTGCTGGTTTTGGCTGGGCCAGGCCCGTTCCGGTTAATCGATTCTTTTTTAAGAAACCAAAGCTGGCGGGCATATCAGTCTCAATTGCAGGACCGCTGTCCAATCTGGTGATGGCTGTTCTCGGCTTTTTTATCTGGTATATGCTGGCTGGAACAGGGTTAGCGGCATCGTTTCCATCATTTGTTGCGGACTTTTTAAATATTTTTATCCAGTTAAATTTAGTGCTGTTTGTATTTAATCTTTTGCCGTTCCCGCCGCTTGATGGCTATAGGATTATCAAGGATCTGGCTCCCGCCCATATTCGCCCGAAGATTACCCAATTTGAAGCGTACGGCTCTGTTATTTTCCTCATTCTAGTGATTACGCCGCTGGACCAATACACGATACAGCCAATTTTCAACACCGTTTTGCCGGTGCTGGCGAGCGGATTAAATGATTTTTTCTACGAACTATTTATGACATAATGAGTTAAAACTTTGAGATTAAACTTGCTTAGGAGGATTTAAACATGGAAGAAAAAAAGAAGAAGAAAGTTGATTTTAATATTATAAAAAACGACCCTACTGATGGGCATGGAGGCTTCGGTGTCGGTACCCTCAGTCTTGATAATGTGACGCCGGTGATCATTAATGTAGATGAAGGCGAGGCTTCAATTGAAGTTGGCGCGATGCATGCCAGAAGCCCGGTTGAAAAGGGAATCAAGTTCCTTCCAAATAAGGAGGAGGTCCCTAACGGAAAGCCCTACTGGCTGATTTGGGTAACCATTGACCGAAAAGAGGGCGGCCCCTATTATGCAGGTGTGACAGCATGCGAAATGACGGTTGACAGAGAAATCCGCAGAGGTTACAAATCGCTTCCAGAGCATGTTAACCGAATGGATAAATCTATTAAAAGACAGATTATCGTTAACCACATGGATGAGAAGTCCAAGGGAGTGCTGGTAGAATTTTTAAAGAACCATGACGCTGGCATGTGGGAAAGATCGGCGGAGCAACTAAAATCAGATTTACAAGCGAATTAGAGAAAAAGCTTAAATTTGTGACGAATTTGTGACAGTTTGTTGACGTGGTTTTCTAACTACTTGTACAATTCCCATAAAAAAAGTAAACTATTTAACAGTGTGAAGGCACAATATAGCACTAGGACACGAAAAACCCCGGGATTCGGACCCCGGGGTTTTTCAATTTTGAAGAGGTTAGTGACTAATTTTAGGGAAAAGTCGGGCTGAGTGGAACTAATGAGTACTGCCAGTAGTCGAAGGAAAAGCCTGATGAGTGGAACTAATGTGGTGATTAGTGCCGGAACTCGGAGGGGAAGCCAGCTGAAAGGAACTAAACGAGACGATAGTGGCCGGCCAAAGCGTATACAGTCGAGAATGAACGCAAAGCAGTAAATCTTGCGCGCGAGCTCAGCGGGAAGGCCAGGGAATAAACGAAAGGTCTAATTTTCTCAAGCTCAACAGGAAGATTGATTAAAAATCAAAAATGCCCGATCTCATTCTAAGATCGGGCATCAAAGCAGTAATCATAATCACGAAGCCCATTGGAATAATTTCTTATACCAAGGTGTCTTCGGCTTCTTATCAGATTGTTCAGGTGCTTTCTCTTGTTTGTGGTTTAAATGGTCTGTACAGTATTCCGTCGGTTCTGTGCCTTCGGCGAAATAGGTCAGGCGCTTGACCGGGCAGTTATCTGCAGCAATTTTTCCATTGGCAGGGTCAACATAGACGCCAACTGTGCCCTTTGGCGCTTTAAAGGCTTTTGAAGGCTTTCCTTTATGGGCTTCCTCCATAAACCGGATCCATATGTTCTTGGCATATGTTTTTTCAACTGTGTTCGTAATCATTTGGCCTTTGTCGTAGCCAGTCCATACAGCCGTCACTAGCTGGGGGGTGAAGCCGGCCATCCAGCTGTCTGTTTCGGTTGATCCCGACTTTCCGGCGTATGGGCGTGTCATGTCGTTAATCACCGTGCTCCCTGTTACGCGGGCATATCCATTTAGCTTCGGATCAAAGATTCCGGTCATCATATGGGTCATCACAAAAGCAAGATCCGGCCGCAGAACCTTCATTTGGAAGGGCTCCTGCTGATAGATGACTTCGCCCTTATGGTTTTCAACGCGCTTAATCATGACTGGGGATACCTTTTTTCCGCCATTGGCAAACATGCTGTATGCGTTTGCCAGCTCAATGACCCTTACCCCGGAAGTTCCAAGTGCAAGGGAAGGAACCTTTGCCATTTTCGACGTAATACCAAATTTCTTGGCTGTATTGACGAGAGTCTCCTCTCCTAAAAACAAGTGAGTTTTTACTGCATAGACGTTGTCTGATAAGGCAAGTGCCTGCGCCATTGTTATATTATCATCCGCATATTTGCTGTTAAAATTATGCGGTGTATAATCGGGTGTGCCATCTTCAAAGCGGAAGGTTGTCTGTTCGCTTCGAATCGGAGTTGAAGGGGTAAAACCCTGCTCCAGGGCCGCATAATACAACAGCGGCTTTATCGTTGATCCTGGCTGCCGGACAGCCTGGACTGCCCTGTTAAAGGGGCTTTCCTCATAATTCCTTCCTCCGACCATTGCTTTAACATAGCCGTTTTTTGGATTCATGGCCACAAAACCAACTTGAATCTCCGAGTCTTTTGACATAAGCTTACCAACTGTTTCCTCCGCAATTTCTTGTTCCTTCAGATCCAGAGTGGTGTATACCTTTAATCCTCCCAATTCAATCGTCCGGTCATCCAGCTTCAGCTGTGTTTTTAGCGCGTTGCGGACAGCGTCCTGGAAATAGGGCGCCGTTTTTGATTTAGGGTGAAGGTGCTCACCGACAAGTTTCAGTTCTTCAGCAACAGCTTTATCAGCTTCTTTCTGGCTGATTATTCCGTTTTTAACCATCGTTTGCAGAATAACCTTTTGCCGCATGTTTGCTTTTTCAGCTGATGCAAATGGCGAGTAAATGCCAGGACCCTTAGGAATTCCGGATAAAATCGCAGCCTCAGCCAGGGTAAGATCAATTGCGTCCTTTCCAAAATAAAAGTGGCTGGCTGCCTGAGCCCCATAAGCGCCATTTCCGTAATATATCGTATTTAAATAGCCTTCGAGGATCTCCTTCTTGGTGTAGTTCATCTCAAGCCTGATGGTATAGAATGCCTCAAGTATTTTCCGCTTCCAGGTTTTTTCGTGTTCAAGAAAAAGATTGCGGGCATATTGCTGGCTGATGGTGCTCGCACCCTGTACCTTTGCCATCGCTTTGATATCAGCCAGAGCTGCGCCGGCGATTCTTTTATAATCGAACCCATTGTGGTCGAAAAAATTCTTATCCTCAATCGAAACAGTCGCATCAATTAGATGGGGGCTTATATCTTCAAGAGGTGCCCAATAGCGCTTTTGACCGTTATGGCTTTCCCCAATTACCGTTCCATCCTCTGCAAAAAATAAAGTGGATTGCGGAACGGCGAGCGGCGGCGGGCCCAATATTTTTGCATAGACCAGGATCCCCCCAATCATAACGACTGTTAGAGCCATGCCTATTAAGCTAATAATGAGTATAGCGCGCAAATATTTAATCGTTTTTCGAAAACGCTGATCCGTTATAATCTCCAATGAAGTCACCCCCCAAGTTCTTTCTTAATTAAAAACAAAGCAATTATAAGTACATATCCTCAGTATTGAAAAAACAGGGAAGTTTTAAACATCTTTCTCTACTAATTAGCGAAATTTTTCTTGCAATTTTGCTAGATTCAACTATACTTTTTCTGTGTTTGTAATTTGCATGTTAGGGAAGTATAAAAGATGATAATGCTTTTTGCTGCTCATATAACTGATAATTCATTTTTTTATGGAAGGAATGATTAAAAAATGGGACTTTGGTTCACAGAGAAACAAACTGAGAATTTTGGAATTACGATGAAGGTGAAGCGTACTTTACATACAGAGCAGACAGATTTTCAAAAGCTTGATATGGTTGAAACAGAAGAGTGGGGCAATATGCTTCTTCTTGATGATATGGTTATGACTTCAATCAAGGATGAGTTTGTTTACCATGAGATGGTTGCACATATTCCTCTGTTCACGCATCCAAACCCTGAGAACGTACTTGTTGTTGGCGGCGGTGATGGCGGTGTTATCCGTGAAGTGCTTAAGCATCCAAGTGTAAAGAAAGCGACTCTTGTTGATATTGATGGAAAGGTAATCGAGTACTCTAAAAAGTACCTTCCTGAGATTGCAGGCAAACTGGATGATCCTCGCGTTGATGTACAGGTAGGCGACGGTTTTATGCACATAGCTGAAAGTGAAAATGAATACGACGTCATCATGGTTGATTCTACGGAGCCGGTTGGCCCGGCAGTAAACCTATTCACAAAAGGGTTTTATGCTGGAATCTCCAAAGCTCTTAAAGAAGACGGTATCTTTGTAGCACAGTCTGACAACCCTTGGTTCAAAGCAGACTTGATCCGCAACGTACAGCGCGATGTAAAAGAGATTTTCCCAATTACTCGTTTGTACACTGCTAATATCCCAACGTACCCAAGCGGCATGTGGGCATTTACAATTGGTTCTAAAAAATATGATCCGCTGGAAGTTAGCGAAGAGCGTTTCCATGACATTGAAACAAAATACTATACAAAAGAATTGCACAAAGCTGCGTTTGTATTGCCTAAGTTCGTACAGGATTTAGTGAAGTAAGCTGAAACGGGGGCTAGTCCCCCAATATTTTTAAAGCGAGGGATGACCTTGGTTCGTTTCGATGAAGCCTATTCAGGCAATGTGTTCATTAAAAGCCATCCGAGTTATGAAGAGAGTGAAGCGGTCATTTATGGAATGCCGATGGACTGGACAGTAAGCTACCGTCCGGGTTCACGTTTCGGCCCTGCCCGCATTCGTGAAGTGTCTATTGGACTGGAAGAGTACAGCCCTTATCTTGACCGCGAGCTGGAAGAGGTAAAATACTATGATGCTGGAGACATTCCGCTGCCTTTCGGAAATCCGCAAAAAAGCATTGATATGATTGAAGAGTTTATCGATCAGCTGCTGGCTGAAGATAAATTTCCTCTTGGCATGGGCGGAGAGCATTTGGTTTCCTGGCCTGTCATTAAGGCGATGTACAAAAAGTACCCGGATTTAGCGATTATCCATATGGATGCCCATACGGATCTGCGGGAGCATTATGAAGGGGAGCCATTATCCCACTCTACGCCAATCCGAAAAGCCGCTGATCTGATCGGACCAGGCAATGTCTATTCTTTTGGAATCCGTTCGGGAATGAAAGAGGAATTCCAATGGGCAAAGGAAGTCGGCATGCACATTTCCAAATTTGAAGTGCATAAGCCGCTGAAAGATATCCTTCCTAAGCTTGCAGGCCGTCCGGTTTACGTGACAATCGATATTGATGTTTTAGACCCTGCACACGCGCCTGGAACAGGTACAGTGGACGCAGGCGGCATCACATCAAGAGAATTGCTTCTTTCCATCCATGAAATTGCGCATTCAGATGTAAAAGTTGTCGGTGCTGATCTTGTAGAGGTTGCGCCAATCTATGATCCATCTGAACAAACAGCCAATACAGCGAGCAAGATGATGCGTGAAATGATACTTGGATGGGTTAAAAAATAATTTGAGAACGGGGACTCTGTCTCCGTTTTTTGTGTTGTTGAAACTTTTTCCTTTTTGTCGCCGTATGAAAGGAAAAGGGGTGATAACGATGTATGAACATACATTTGTTAAAGTAGAATTATCCAGTTTTAAGCTGGCGCCAGCAAGGGATTATCACAAGATTGTCCGGGAGCATGAAAAGAGGGATGGGAGCTCGTTCAGATATTTGCTCCAGGCAAGAGGTTACGGCACTCCTGCTTTTTATGAGCTTATTTTTAAACGGAAAATGGACGAAGAAGGAGGTTGAATATAAATGATGGATGCAGGATCACTTTTTCCGCTCTTTGCTATTATCCCTTTTTTATTTTATATCGCTGTCCTGGTCTTCGGCATTTGGTTTGCGGTGAGCCTGATTAAAACACTGAAGGAAAAAAATCAAATACTAAGGGAAATTTCCCGCCAGCTTGAGCAAAGTAAAAAGGACGAAACCTGACGTTTCATCCTTTTTTTTCGACAAAATTCGGGTGGTACCTGGTACCCTTGCACTTTCCCTGTGGAGTATTTATACTTATATAGTTATAGACAAGATGAAAAGGATGTGTTGCCGTTGTCCAGTCGCTCAGCGGAACAAATGCCTGTGAAGATTAAAGTGAAGACGGATATTCGCAGCGGAGGCAGTAAAGATACTTTTGAATTGACTGCTTTTGGCCGATACTATATAAAAGATGCTTCCCGTTTTCTTCAGTATGATGAAGAGATGGAAGAGGGAACGGTAAAAACGATTATAAAATTGTCCGACACAGATGGGCTGATTTTACGAAGCGGCGCCGTGAAGATGAGGCTGCCGTTCAAGATGAATAAAAAGCTCCGGGGCAGCTACCAGACGCCTTATGGAGTGTTTGAGATGGGCACAATGACCAAAAGGATGGTTCATCAATATGATGAGAAATCAGGTGAAGGCTCAATCGATATTTTATACGATTTAAAAATGCAAGGATCCCAGGCAGGTACATACCATTTGGCGATAACGTTTGAGGAGGAGAACAATGAACATAGTTGAGCAGGTACAAAGCAAACTTAAGCAGGAAATTAAGGATGCCGTCGTGAAGGCGGGTTTGGCGGCGGAAGAGCAAATTCCGGATGTTATTCTTGAAATCCCGAAGGAAAAGGCTCATGGCGATTATTCTACCAATATGGCGATGCAATTGGCTCGTGTGGCCAAAAAGGCGCCGAGAATGATTGCGGAGGATCTTATCGCTAATTTTGACAGCTCAAAGGCTTCGATTGAAAAAATTGAAATTGCAGGCCCTGGCTTTATCAATTTCTACATGTATAATTCTTATTTGACTGACCTGATACCGGCTGTACTTGAAGCAGGGGCTAAGTACGGCGAAACGACAGTCGGCAACAGCCAAAAAATCCAGGTGGAGTTTGTTTCAGCGAACCCGACTGGCGATTTGCATTTGGGACATGCCCGCGGTGCGGCAGTCGGGGACTCCCTATGCAATATTTTAGATAAAGCCGGCTATGATGTTTCCCGTGAATACTATATTAACGATGCAGGAAATCAGATAAACAATCTGGCTCTGTCTGTTGAAGCGCGTTACTTCCAGGCTCTTGGCATGGAAAAAGAAATGCCTGCTGACGGCTACCATGGTGAAGATATTATCGGCATCGGCAAAAAGCTTGCGGAAGAATACGGCGATAAATATGTAAATGCAGATGAAAAAGAGCGCTTTGACTTTTTCCGTGAATATGGTTTGAAATATGAGATGGCCAAGCTTAAGCAGGACTTGGAGGATTTCCGAGTGCCATTTGATGTCTGGTATTCCGAAACATCTCTTTATAACAACGGGAAAATCGACACTGCTTTAAAGGCGTTAAAGGATAACGGTCATATTTATGAAGAGGACGGCGCTACATGGTTCCGCTCGACTACTTTCGGCGATGATAAAGACCGCGTACTCATTAAAAATGACGGTTCTTATACGTATCTGACTCCGGATATTGCTTACCATAAGGACAAGCTTGAAAGAGGCTTTGAAAAGCTGATCAACATTTGGGGTGCTGACCATCACGGCTATATTCCGCGTATGAAAGCAGCGATCCAGGCACTGGGCTATGACCGTGAAGCGCTAGAAGTGGAAATCATCCAGCTTGTTCATTTGTATAAAAACGGTGAAAAGATGAAGATGAGCAAACGTACAGGTAAAGCCGTAACCATGCGCGATCTAGTGGAAGAGGTAGGACTGGACGCGACACGCTACTTCTTCGCAATGAGAAGTGCAGATACGCACCTGGATTTCGACCTTGATTTGGCTGTATCCCAGTCAAATGAAAATCCTGTTTATTATGCGCAGTACGCACACGCCCGTATCTCCAGTATCCTGCGCCAGGGTGAAGAGCAGGGCATGACTGCAGACAATAACGCAGATTTCTCTCTTATCCAAGCGGAAAAGGAAATGGACGTTCTTAAGAAGATCGGCGAATTCCCGCAGGCTGTGGCTGAAGCAGCGCAAAAGCGTATGCCGCACAGAATTACGAACTATATTTTTGAGCTGGCTTCCACTTTCCATAGCTTCTACAATGCTGAAAAAGTATTGGATGCTGAAAATCCGGAAAGAACAAAAGCCCGTTTGGCATTAATTAAAGCGGTACAAACAACATTGAAAAATGCACTGGCATTGATCGGAGTATCTGCTCCGGAGAAAATGTAATAGCTAAAAGTAGGCTGGCACCTTCAAGTGCCGGCTTTTTTCATGTTTTTGCCGAAAAAGGGGAAGCTAAGAGCATATGTGTAGGTTTATAGTAGAGTGAAACTTCACTCAGTGATATTCTGAGTGTTAGTTGAACCATGCAGGCAACCTTAAATTTAAAGGGACTTACTGCCCGTTAGTCTGCGGGTCAGAGGGGTAAAGCATAGTAAGCAAAAATAAGGAGGATATCATGAAAATCGTTCTATTATCAATACTTACAGGATTTCTGGTTGGATTTATATTTGCTTTTATGAAGCTGCCGATTCCTGCGCCGCCAGCTCTTCCTGGAATCATGGGCATTGTTGGCATTTATCTTGGCTTTAAAGCGTACGAAGTGGTTTTGCCGTGGCTGCAGAATATAGTGAGATAAGAGAAGGGATGTCCGCAAATTTTGCGGGTCATCCCTTATTTTGCGCCATTGTGAACTCAGCGAATAAAACATGAATTTTAACGAAGAAATGATGAAAATTAGCGAACAAACCGTAAAATTATGCGAATAAAATGGGCAAACTTGCGAACAAATCCTGGATTTTGCGAATAAACCTTTATGAGAGTTTTCAAAGAGGATCAAACTCTGATGAAAACATAGCTTTGAATTTAGGAGAACCCTATTTGAAAGAAAAATGAACAAACCCTTGAGGATTTGTCCATTTTATCAGCATTAACCTTTCAAATTAATTCCAATGAATTTCATTTCTGTCATTTCTCTGATTGCATATTTTACGCCTTCGCGGCCGATGCCGCTTTCTTTTACACCGCCGTAAGGGTAGTTGTCCTGCCTGTAGCTTGAAGCTTCATTGATCCAGACGCCGCCCATTTCCAGGCTGTCCGCTACACGGATAGCACGGTCAATATCCTTCGTGAACACACCGGCTTGTAATCCGTATACGGAATTATTGGTACGCTGGATTGCTTCCTCTTCGGTTTCAAAAGGCATAACCGAAACCAGGGGAGCAAATGCCTCATCTGAAACAACCTTCATATCACGATTCACATTTGTGAGGATCGTCGGTGACACAACGGTTCCATCTTGTTCCCCGCCTGTCTCAATTTTTGCACCATGATCCCGGGCTTCGTCGATCCAGGCTTTTGTCTTGGAAGCGGCACCTTCATCAATCATCGGCCCAATATCGGTGCTTTCCTCACGCGGGTCGCCAATCTTAAGCCTGTTTGTAGCTTTAATGAATTTTTCAAGAAAGGGCTCGTAAAGGCTTTGATGGACATAGATTCTCTGTGCAGAAACACAGACCTGGCCTGAAAAGCCAAAGGCCGCCATCAAAAGCTTATCAACAGCGTTATCAAGATCGGCATCTTCGAAAATAATATTGGGTGAATTTGAACCTAGCTCCATCGTTACCTTTTTTAGGCCGGCCGTATCCCGAATCATTTTTCCAACTGCAAGGCTTCCTGTAAAGGTAATCTTGGGGACCAGTTTATGGGTGGTAAGGTGGGCTCCCACTGTTTCTCCTGTACCAAGGACAAGATTCAACACGCCATCTGGCAGCCCGGCTTCTTCAAAGAGTTTTACAAGCATATAAGCGGAGACCGGTGTTTTTTCAGCCGGTTTAAAAATAACCGTATTGCCGGCTGCTATAGCAGGTGCTATTTTATGAAGAGATAAATTTAAAGGAAAGTTAAAGGGGGTGATCGCACCTACTGGGCCGATTGGCGTGTGCTTAACCATTCCCATTCTGTTTTCTCCGCGAAGGGCAGCATCCATAGGAAGGACTTCACCAGTGATATTTTTAGAAAGCTCTGATGCAAAACGGAGAATCTGAATAGACCGTTTAACTTCAGCCCGGCTATGCTTGATCGGTTTTCCGGCCTCCTGGACAATGATGGCCGCAAATTCCTCCGTTTTCTCCTCCAGAATATCAGCGGCGTTCCGCAATAGATCAGCCTTTTCAAAAGCGGGCATTTTCTTCATAGTGGTTTCAAAGGTTTTCACACTATTATTTATGGCTTCTTCCATGTCATCTTTAACTGCTAGAGCTATTTCGGCTACAAGCTCCTGATTGTAGGGGTTCCGGACCTCAAGTGTGTCACGGTGGGTTTCATTTCTCTCTTTTCCATTGATAATTGAGCCTATGATCATCATCTGCTCCTCCTTTGCTAACAGAGAATTTTACCTAGTTTCTCTGTGAGTTTCATATTTTCGCTATAGTCTACCGGACAATCAATCAGGACTGGCTTATTCATGCCAACTGCTTTTTCCAGAGAGGATTTCAATTCGTTTGTGTCTTGAATC
Source organism: Bacillus sp. ISL-47 (assembly GCF_018613175.1). Taxonomy (NCBI): domain Bacteria; kingdom Bacillati; phylum Bacillota; class Bacilli; order Caryophanales; family Bacillaceae; genus Bacillus; species Bacillus sp. ISL-47. Next base: position 161,760 of record NZ_JAGGQS010000008.1, read on the forward strand.
TCGATTGCCTCAAATCCATATGATTTTGCAAGCTGGATAAAATCAGGATTTCCGAACTTAACATGGGATGACCGGTTAAACTCATTTAACTGTTTCCATTCAATCAAACCGTAGCCTTCATCTCTCCATAAAAGAATCACAATGGGAAGGTCGAGTCTTTTGGCCGTTTCAAGTTCTGCGCTCGACATTTGGAAGGCACCGTCTCCGCAAACGGCCACGACGTTTTTATCAGGATGGGCCATTTTGGCGGCAATGGCTCCAGGAACAGCTATACCCATGGAAGCAAGTCCGTTTGAAATGAGGCATGTATGGGGTTCATAGGTATGATACATTCGGGCCATCCACATTTTGTGTGCCCCAACATCCGATATGACGATGTCGTCATCATTTAGGACTTCTCTCAGGTCAGATATCATTTTTTGCGGCTTAACAGGGAAGCCTGCGTCATTTTCAAATGACTCTAATTCGCTGAGTGCTTTGCTTCTTACATTGGCAACCCATTTGTTATCACGTTCGGCAGGGGAGAGTGCATGGTTCAACTCTTGTAAGTTTTCTTTGATATCGCCGATCACATGGTGTTTCACCGGATAGTTTGCATCCGTTTCAGCCTCAATGGTATCAATATGCAAAATCGGTGTTTGCCCGCCGGGATTCCAATTTTTTGGAGGATATTCAGCCATATCAAAGCCAATGGTAATAATGAGGTCTGCTTCCCGGAATCCGCAGGTAATATAATCATGGCTGCTTAAACCGGCGGTCAGCAGGCTTAATTCATTTCTCCACGATAGGGCACCCTTTCCCATGAAGGTATGGACAACAGGAATCTGGGTTTTTTCCACTAATGCACGCAGGCTGTCCGAGGCTTGTCCTCTTTCAACGCCCATGCCAGCCAGGATGAGAGGATGTTTAGCGTCTTCCATTAGCTTTGCGGCTTCCTGGATCACCCGTTCACTCGCTTCTGATAAAGAGTGATTCATAACCTTGAGCGGGGATGCCTCCACCTCCATGGCGGCAATATCTTCTGGCAAATCAATATGTGTGGCGCCAGGCTTTTCCGTTGTCGCTACCCGAAATGCTTTTCTGACAACCTCCGGGATGATATCTGCTGTCTTCACCTGGGTATTCCATTTTGTTACCGGTTCAAAAACAGAAACCAAATCATAATATTGATGGGAAATTTTGTGCTGCCTATCCAATCCTGCCTGGCCTGTAATCGCAATAAGTGGGCAGTGGTCCATATTAGCATTGGCAACACCTGTCAGCAGGTTTGTTGCACCCGGTCCGAGAGTGGCCAGGCAGACTCCTGGTTTTCCTGTAAGCCTGCCGTATGTCCCCGCCATAAATGCGGCATTTGTCTCATGTCTTGTCACAATAAACTCGATGCTTGAATCGAGAAGGGCATCCATAATGTCCAGGTTCTCCTCACCGGGAACCCCGAAGATATATTCAACCCCTTCGTTTTCAAGGCATTTAATCAGCAGCTGAGCTGCATTCATTCCTGACACCTCCTGAGTTTTTGATAAAAAAGCACCTTATTTGACTATTCCACATATATGTCTGCCTAAACAGAGGGAACCCTTTTGTATTGAGAAGAACAAAACCGAATAACTGATGGGAACTCAAAGGGAAGTATTGAAAGAAATTTTAGGAATACAATTTTGAGGGAACTTTCCGTATGAGTGCTTTGCTGAGTTAAAAAGGTAGATTGTTTTTTTACGCAAAAGGGAGTTCATAAAATCGAGAGTTATACAATATGGGGATGAGATATATAATGCGGATGAATTCTCCGATTTTGTCAGGTGTCTGCGCAGGATGGCTGCTAGAGGAATTGAGGCAAAAGGTAAAAGAAATCAAGTTAAAATGAAAGGAGGCTGGGACATAACT